>DOZU01000206.1:0-34309 GCA_003517845.1 Clostridiales bacterium
CAAGTTGCCGATGATCTTGGGCCGAGCTACGAACGTACCCTTGCCCTTGTGCCGGACCAGCAGACCCTCATTGACCAGCTCGTTCAGCGCCTGACGCACCACGGTCCGGCTGACGCCGAACTCCTGACACAGGTCTTGTTCCGACGGTATCTGATCGCCCTCAAGCAACGTCCCCTCATCAACGAGCGACTTGAGACTCTCCTTGAGCTGATAATAATAGGGGATAGCCGTGCCCTTGTTTATCCGCGCGTTAGCCAGCTTGGACACCGGCGATCTTCCGGCCATGCATGTCATCCCTTACGCCTGTAATGATGTAAGTACTGCTTGTATCTGAATTTTAGACCAGGGCTGGCACGGTGTCAATAGCCGGGTAACTGCGGTGTTGGGTAGGAGGTGGGTGAATGGGTGGGGGTGTGTCTTGCTCACGGAGGCGGGAGAACTCACTTTCGTGGTGGGACAGGCCGCGGTCCATTTAGTGGTAGGGGCGGGTTTGGAACCCGCCCCTACCGGGGCCGGGGACCGTGAACGCGAGGACGAACATCATCGCGGCCGAGACCACGACCCGATCGCCTGATCGGGAGTCCGTTTGCGTGGCAATAGGCTGACTTGGCACCGGGCTTGCGTGGCGTCGCTTGGCGGCCCGTGCCAAGCATTGACAAGCATAGCCCGGTGCCCTAAACTGAACCTGTAATGATAGGATCACAACACTTGAGACGGCCAGCGGCGGAGGTGACGGTGGTGGCGAAGTTCAAGTATGCGGTGAGCAACTGGATCTACGGCGGCGAGGATCTGGAACTAACTTACCGGCGGTTGCATCGCGCCGGATTCGACGGAGTGGAACTCGTGGGCGAGCCGGACCGCCATGACCCGGAAAGGGTGCTCGCCCTGAACCGCCAGTATGGGCTGAAGGTGACATCGGTGCTCAGTTGGTGTCTATGGCCCATCGCCTCGCGCGACCTCGCTCACCCCGACCGGGAAATGCGGCGACAAGCGGTCGAATACATCGCCCGCAATGTCGATCTGGCGGTGGCGGTGGGGGCGCCTATCGTGGTGGTCATACCCGGCCCCGCCGGCCGGCCGGCACCCCACGGTGCCGGCGAGGACGCGCCGGCCTGGCAACGGCTTGCTCATGAAGAGTGGCAACTAGCGGTAGACTCGGTACGGACTGCCGCGGATTACGCTCGGGAACGCGGCGTGCTGCTTGCCGTCGAGCCGATCAACCGCTTCGAGTCTTACCTGGTGAACAGCGCTGTCCACGGGGTGGCTTTCATCAACGCGGTCGGCCAGGACAATGTCAAGCTGCACCTCGACACGTTTCACATGCACATTGAGGACCCCGATATCGGGGAAGCGATCCGCCTCGCCGGGCCCTTGCTGGTGAACATGCACCTCTCCGACAGCAACCGGCAGGCGATCGGCCGCGGCCACTTCGACTTCCGGGGCCTGTTGCGGGCCCTCCGCACCATCGACTACTCCGGGTATCTGGTGCTGGAGCCCCTGCCGGCCCATCCCAACCCCTTCGTCGGCAACCGGCTGGAGGAACACCGTGCCCGATGGGATGATGACGCCGCGGACAGCATCGCCTGCTTGCGCGGCTTGGAGCGAGGTCTGGGCTGGAGGCCCTCCGGTTGAGCTGTGAGCCACGCCATTGATCATTCTCGGGGAGGTTTGGGCATGTTCACCGGTGGGTACCTGGGCAAACTGCTCCGAGTCGATCTGGCTCGGGAGCATCACGCAATCGAACCCGTGCCGGAAGCCATCTTCGAGCAGTACCTGGGCGGCCGCGGGGTGGCCGCCCATTACTACCGCGAGGAACTGGGGCCGGCCGTGGACCCGCTTTCTCCCGCCAACAAGCTGATCTTCTTCACCGGCCCGCTCACCGGGCTGCCGCTGCCCGCCACCACCAAGTTCCAGTGCGCCACCCGCTCGCCCGAGACCGGCATTTACCTGTGCACCAACTCCAGCGGCGAACTCGGGCCGTACCTGAAACGGCAGGGATATGACGGTCTGATCATCGAAGGGCAGGCCAGGCGGCCTCTGTACCTCGCCATAGCCGGCGGCGGGGTCGAGTTCCGCGACGCATCCGACCTGGTGATGCTCGACACGCCGGCCGCCATCGAGGCGGTGCGAGCGGACGGGCCCGGGGCGGACGCGGCGGTCATGGCGATCGGACCGGCCGCATACAGCGGCGTGCGTTACGCCTGCATCATGGTAGGCGATCGCAGCTTCGGGAGGGGCGGAGCCGGCCGGGTCATGGCCGCCAAGGGACTCAAGGCGGTGGCCGTCGACCGCCGGGGCGAGATCCCGGTGGCGGACCGGGCTCGCCTGAAAGCGATCCTCCCCGTAGCCGCCAAGAATGCCCGCGAAACCAAGCGCACGCACAACCTGTTCGGGACTAACCAGTACACCGAGGTCATGAACGAACTCGGGTGTTATTCGGTGCGGAATTTCACCACCGGCGTATTCGAAGGGGCGGCCACCCTCAGCAAGGACTACGTGACCCGCCACTACAAGGACCGGAGCGCGGCGTGTTTCCGGTGTCCCGTGGCTTGCGCCCAGGTCTGCTCGGTGCGCGACGGCCCGCTGGCCGGGGCGGTCAGCGATCCCGAGTACGAAACGGTGGGGACGCTGGGCGGGGTGTGCGGCGTATCCGATTTCGCCGCCATCATCGCCGGCAATCAACTGTGCGACGAGTACGGCATCGACACCATGACCGTTGGCTGTGTCATCGGCTATGCCATGGAGTGCTACGAACGGGGGCTCTTCACCCGGGAGGACACCGGGGGGCTGGAAGTCCGGTTCGGCGATGCCGCCGTCATGCTCGAACTGATCCGCCGGATCGGCCGGGGCGAGGGTTTCGGGAAGGTCCTGGGGAAGGGCTTTCGCGAGTTGGCACGTGCCTACCCGGCTACCGCGCCTTACATGATGCATGTCAAGGGCATGGCCTTCGCCGCCTACGAACCGCGGGGATTCTACGGCATGGCTCTGGCTTATGGGACCTCGAGCCGTGGGGCCTGCCACAATGTTGGCGGCTGGACCATTCGTGACGAGTTGCTCACCGGCGACTACGACCGCTTCGCCCTCGAGGGCAAGGGGGAACTGGTGAAGCGGCTTCAGGATACCCGGGCCTACATCGACAGCCTGGGCATCTGCACCGTCGTCCGCAGTTCCATGGGGTTCACCGACTCGCCCACGGGGGATGTGTTGCTGGCGGCTACCGGGGTGGACTTCACCCCGCGCCTGATGGCCATAGGACAGGACATCATCGATCTCGAACGGATGATCCTGGTCCGCGAGGGGATCACCCGCGAGGACGATTACCTGCCCAATCGGATCTACACCGAGCCGCTGCCGGAAGGGCCGGCGCGGGGCAGGATTCTCACCCGCGAGATGTACGATGTCATGCTGGATGAGTACTATCGCCTGCGGAAGTGGGACCGGCAGGGTGTTCCGTCCGGTCGCGCTCAAGAAGGCGCGAGGGAGGCGGCCGGTTGATCCGGGTGGAGGTCCGGTTTGCGGGGTTGCCCCGTACCGAGACCGGGGTGAAGGCCGAGACGCTCGAGCTGGAACCCGACATCACCCTGGGGACGCTGGTCGAACGGTTGAACCAGCGCTACTCCTGGGAAATCGGGCGGGGCGAGTCTCAGTTCATCCTCCTCAACCAGCGCGGTCTCCGCCGGGAGCGCTGGGCCCATACGCGGCTCGAGGACGGAGACAGCGTGCTGGTTATATCCGCCATTGCGGGAGGCTGATCCATGGGCTACCGGGTGCTCGTGACGCCCCGTTCTTTCGCGCAACTCGACCGCGAACCGTTGACGCGGCTTGAGGAAAGCGGCTGCGAGGTGAGGCGGAATCCCGGGGAGCGGCCGCTGACCGAGGCGGAGATGGCCGATGCGATAGCAGGTGCGGACGGGTTAATCGTGGGCATCGACCCGGTCACCGAGCGGGTACTCGCCGCGGCTCCCGGCTTGCGGGTCATCTCGAAGTACGGCGCGGGGGTGGACAACATCGACCTGCCGGCGGCCAGTAACCGGCGGATAGTGGTGACCGCCACTCCCGACGCCAACACGGAAGCGGTGGCCGACTTGACCCTGGGCCTCATGCTGGCCGCCGCGCGGGGCATCGCCCACGCCCACACGGCCCTCCGGGAAGGTAGCTGGCAGCGCCACCTGGGCAGGGACCTCTGGGGGCGCTCGCTGGGTCTGGTGGGCACCGGGCGCATCGGGCGGGCGGTAGCCAGACGAGCCCGCGGCTTCGACATGTCGATCCTGGCCTATGACCTTCAACCCGACCCGACCTGGGCGGCCGGAGTTGGGGCCGCGTACGTCCCGCTCGAGGAGCTGTTCGCGGGCAGCGACTTCGTGTCCCTGCATATCCCGGTAACGCCTTCGACGCACCAGCTCGTCGGACACCGCCTGCTGGGACTCATGCGGCCGTCGGCCGTACTGGTGAACACGGCTCGCGGCGGGCTGATCGACGAAACCGCCCTGGTGGAGGTGTTGACCGCCGGCGGGATATTCGCGGCGGCGCTGGACGTATTCGCGAGCGAACCGCTTCAGGACGAACGGCTCCGGTCGGCGCCTCGGGTGGTGTTGACCCCGCACATCGGTGCTTCGAGCCGGGGCGCTCTCTTGCGGATGGGTCAGGAGGCGGTAGATAACCTGCTGGCGGTGCTGGCAGGGGGCCATCCCGCCCAGGTGGTGAACCCGGAAGTGTATCCGTGCGCGTCGGGAAAGGGACGGATGAGTCGATGCTGAAAGCGGATCTGGTCGGCGTGGGCGTGATCGGAACCGGTCGGGCCGGGAGGGTCCATGCGCAGAACTTTGCCCGCCATGTGCCGGAAGCGCGACTGGTGGCGGTGTACGACCCCGATCCGGTGAGTGCCGGGGAAGTGGCCCAGCAGCTCGGGGCCCGCTTCTGCCCGAGCCTCGAGCAGTTGCTCGCTGAACCCAGCCTGGATGCGGTGGTGATCGCGGCGCCGACCCCCTTCCATGCGGACCTGGTCACGGCGGCCGCCGAGGCCGGCAAAGCCATTTTGTGTGAGAAGCCGCTGGCCCTGACCGTCGAGGAAGCGCAGCGGATGGCGGCGGTGGTGGCCGACCGGGGCGTGGTCTTCGTGATGGCGTTCATGCGTCGGTTCGACCAGGGTTTTCTGAGGGGCCGTCAACTCATCGAAGAGGGTGCCATCGGCGTGCCCTTGATGGTCAAGTCCACGGGAAAGGGGCCGGGCCTGCCGCCCCGGTGGGCGTGGGACGTGGCCCGGAGCAACGGCATGCTGGGGGAGGTCAACAGCCATGACTTCGACTGCCTCCGCTTCCTGACCGGCCGGGAGTTCGAATGGGTATTCGCCGTCGCCCACAACAACAAGTGTCCGGAACTAGCGAGGGAGTTCCCCGATTTCTATGACACGGCGGCGGTGACGGTTGCGATGTCGGGGAACCTGATCGGCGCCATCGACGGCGCCTGCCCGGCGGACTATGGATATGACGCGCGGGTCGAGGTGCAGGGCAGTGAGGGAGTACTCTTCTTGGGCAGCCTTTCGCGGCCGGGGACGGTGGTCGGCACCCGGCACCGCGGGGTGACCATGGACATCGTTGACAGCTGGCGTTCGCTGTTTCGCGAGGCCTACCTGGCCGAGGACCGCCACCTGATCGAATGCCTGCTCACCGGGGCTGAGCCCCGTTCGACCCTGGAGGATGGATACCAGGCCCTCCGGGCGGTGGTGGCCGCCAACCGCTCGGTACGCCGCCGGCAGGTGGAGGAGGTCTGATGGCGACCATGCTGGCTGCCGAGTACCGCGACGGCCGCATCGAGGCGCGGCAGTTGCCCCGGCCCCGCCCGGGCGCGGGCGAGGTCCTGTTGCAAGTGGAGGCGGCCGCGCTGTGCGCGACCGACCTGAAGATCTGGCAGCGCGGGCACCGGAACATCCCCCCGGATGCCGGGGCGATCCTGGGCCATGAAGTCGTGGGTTCGGTGGTCGAGGCGGGAGAGGGGATCGGTCAGGGCTGGCTGGGGAAGCGGGTCGTGGTCGCCCCCAACATCGGTTGCGGTCTTTGTCCCGCTTGCCAGGTCGGCCGCGACAGTTACTGCCCCGACTACCGCGCTTTCGGGGTGGGGCTCGCGGGTGGTCTGGCCGAGTTCATGCTGGTCACGGCTCCGGCAGTGGTCAGGGGCAACCTGGTGGAGGTACCCCGGGAACTGCCGGCGGACCTGGCCGTGCTGGCCGAGGCGGCCGGCTGCTGCTACCGGGGGTTGCAGGCCTGTTCGCTCCGTCCGGGAGAAGCGTGCCTGGTACTTGGCGTCGGCCCCATGGGCATACTGTCGGTCGTGCTGGCCCGGGCCATGGGGGCGGCGCCCGTATTGGCCGCCGACCCGCTGGCCGACCGGCGAAGCCGGGCCCGGGAATTCGGTGCCGACCAGGCGATCGACCCTGCGGCGGAGGACTTCCCTGAGCGAGTGCGCGCGCTGACCGGCGGGCAGGGCGCCGACGTGGCCATAGTCACCGCCCCGGTGGCGGACGCTCAGCGCCAGGCGATCCTCGCCGCGGCCGTGGGCGGCCGGGTCAACCTGTTCGCGGGTCTGTCGGGTCCCGGGGAACTCAACCATTTCCCGAGCAATCTCGTTCATTACCGCGGCCTACAGGTCCTCGGCACCACCGGGGCCGGCGCCGCCGAACTGCGCGCGGTGGTGTCCATGATGGCTGCCGGGCGCCTCGAGCCGTTGCGGCGGGTGGCCACCGCCTCTTATCCCTTGTCGCGGGCGGCGGACGCCCTGGAGGAAGCCCGGCAGGGGAAGGGAATCAAGACACTGGTCATCCCGTAGGCGACCGGACGCCCGGTGACCGTGGAGGCGAGCGAGTATGGCTGAGCCTTGTCTGCTGGGAGTCGACCTGGGCACGATGGGGACCAAGGCGGCCCTTTACGACCTCGAGGGGAAGCTGCTGGGGGACGCTTACGAGGAATCGATCCTCCGCTATCCTCGAGTCGGCTGGGTGGAACAGGATCTCGAGGAGATCTACGCGTCGGCCGTCAACTGCATTGGGTTGGCCCGGGAGCGAGCCGGCGTGGACGCCGGGTCCATAGCCGCCCTGGCCTTCTCCAGCCAGATGTCGGGGATCGGCATGATCGACCGCGACTGGCGGCCCGTGGCCCACTACGATAGCTGGTTGGATACCCGCTGTGCCGCATGTCTACCCCTGCTTCAGCCCGAGGCCGAGACGATGACCGCCCTCAGCGGCTGCCCGCCTACTTATGCCCATGCCGCCAAAGTGGTATGGTGGCAACGCAACCAGCCCGAAGCTTTCGCCCGCACGGCGAAATTCATCGTGCCCCTCGCCTACGTGGCCGGCAAGCTGGCCGGCCTGAAGGCCGAGGACGCATACATCGACTTGACCTGCTTGCACTTCTCCGGTCTCAGCGACACCCTCCGGGGGTGCTGGTCAGCCGAGTTACTCGACCGATTCGCCATCCCCTCGGCCAAGCTGCCCCAAATCGTCAGTTCCACCCGGGTGATCGGTGAGGTCACCCCCGAGGCGGCCCGGATCACCGGCTTGAGGGCGGGAACCCCCATCGCCGCGGGAGCGGGCGACCAGGCCGCCGCCTCCCTGGGCGCGGGGGCCGTCAGCCCGGCGGACGTGTTCGACAGCGCCGGCACGGCATCAGTGTTCTCGATCTGCGTCGACCAATTCCGTCCCGACTTGCGGAATCAGGTGGTGCTCGCCTCCCATGGGGTCATCCCCGGCACCTTCTATGCACTGTCCTTTATCAACGGCGGGGGGCTCAACCTGCGCTGGTTCCGCGAGCAGTTCGGCCAGGCCGACCTGGCGTCGGTGCCTGTGGCCGACGCCTACCGGGCGCTGGATCGGCTGGCGGCGGCGGTGCCTCCAGGGTCAGGAGGGACGCTGTTCATCCCTCACCTCCAGGGCCGAGTATTGCCCCCGGATGCCAAGCTACGCGGACTGTGGACGGGGTTCACCTGGGCCCACTCCCGCGCCCACCTGTATCGGGCGATGCTCGAGGCGGTGGCCTACGAGTATGCTTACTACCTGAACATCGAACAGGAACTTCACCCCGAACTCCGCTGCCGCGAGGTGCGGGCGATCGGCGGCGGTGCGGCGAGCGCTCTGTGGAATCAAATCAAGAGCGATGTGCTCGATATCCCCTACGCGCGGGTCAGCCGGGCGGAAGTGGGCACCTGGGGTTCGGCCATGATCGCCGGCGCGGCCGTGGGCATTTTCGGCGACCTCGGTGCTACCGCCCGGGCGCATGCGGGACTCAGCGGCCGGGTCGAGCCCAGACCCGACCAGCACCGGCTCTACCGTCCCTATGTGGAGCTATATCGCAAGATCCTCGAGGGCTACTCCGCGCACTTCGGCGCATTGACCGACTTGGCGGATCAGGCGGACGGTCCCGGTTGAGGCGAGAGGACAGGGAGGCGGCAAGCTTTGTCCAGCAGGAACCACATGGCTCCGTTCGCGGTCAATATTGACTTGAATACGGGCCACATTGGGCCGCCCGCCCGGGCGCTCACCCGCCGCCTCAGCGATCTGCGGGGGCTCTTCTGCGATGAGGCAGCCTACAGTGCGCTGACGGCGGCGGGGGATCCGGTGGTCTATGAAGTGTACGAAGTCCGGGTGCCCGAGGAAGACGGCCATCTCCTGTCCTGCACCACCATAATCCACCCTGGCCAGGTGGGCCGGGAATACTTCTTCACCAAGGGCCATTATCACCTCAGCGAACCCCGGGCGGAGATCTACACCTGCCTGCGGGGTGAAGGCTACCTGCTGCTCGGGAACCGTGAGGGTGAAAGCCGGAGCATCGTCATGATCCCGGGGGTATCGGCCTACATACCGCCTTACTGGGCGCACCGCACCCTGAACACGGGGAGCCATCCCTTCATCTTCCACGGGGTGTGGCCGGGCGACTCCGGGCACGACTACGGCAGCATTGAGCAGGCAGGGTTCCCCTTGCGGGTTTTTGAAGAGCGGGGCCGACCGGCAGTAAAGGCTTCGGCGGGCCCTTGCTGAAGGAGAGGAGAAGAGGATCGGCATGCAAGAGCAACTGCTGCGGGCGATCGGGGAGTGCGGGGCGGTCGCGATCATCCGCCGGGTGCCCCCGCCGGCCGCGGAGCGTATCGCCGCCGCCTTGAGGGCCGGGGGCTTGCCTCTGGTAGAGATAACCATGGACAGCGAGGATGCCCCCGGGGTCATCGCACGACTGATCCGGGACTCGGAGTCGGGGAGCTTCATCGGCGCGGGCACGGTGCTGGATGCAGCCGCGGCCCGGGAGGCCATCGCCGCCGGCGCCCACTTCCTGGTGGCGCCTAACCTGGACCATGGGGTGATCGAGACCGGCCTGCGCTACGGCAGGGTGGTCATACCGGGAGTGCTGACGCCGACGGAGATCGTGACGGCCCTGCAGGCCGGGGCGCAGATCGTGAAGGTGTTTCCGGCGGGCAGCCTGGGACCCGAATACATCCGGCAGGTAAGGGCACCGCTCCCTCAGGCCAAGATCATGGCGACGGGAGGGGTGAGCGCCGACAACGCCGGCGACTTCATCCGCGCCGGGGCTTTCGCGGTGGGGCTGGGCGGCAAGCTGGTCGACGCCCGGGCGGCAGCCGAGGGCAGATACGAGGCGATTACGGCCGCCGCAGCGGCGGTGCTGGCCGCGGTGCGTTCGGCCCGTCCCGCCTCCGGCTAGCTGAGCCGGAGCAGATCCGCCTGCCCCGCGGGGCGCCGCGAGCATGAAGATTTTCGCAGCAGCAGGAGTTGTTGCTTCCAGGACGAAGTCGCTGCCCATGGCTCGTAAGCCCTGGTGGGGACGAATTGGTGTCTTCCGATTGCCCCGCGGCATCCTGTTACTCGGCCTGGTGAGCTTCCTGACCGACCTGTCCAGCGAGACGATCCTGCCCCTGCTCCCGCTGCATCTGGCGGCGCTGGGAGCCACCGGCGTAGCCGTCGGCCTGGTGAGCGGATTGGGCGATGCCGCGGCAGACCTGCTGAAAGTCTTCGCCGGGTACGCCGGCGATCGAACCGGCCGCAAGCGACCGCTCGTCCTGGCCGGTTATGCTCTGTCGGCCCTGGGCAAGTTCCTGTTTCCGCTGGCGGCGACCTGGCAGCAGTTCCTGGTGTTCCGCCCCCTCGAACGCCTGGGCAAAGGCCTCCGTTCGGCGCCGCGAGACGCCATCATCACCGACCTGGCGGACCCGCAGGCACTGGGCTTGGCCTTCGGCTTCCACCGCGCCGCCGACACCGCCGGCGCCATCGCCGGCACGGTCCTGGGGATCGCGCTGATCGGGTGGATGCAACTGGAAATCCGCACCGTCCTGTTCATCGGCGCGGCGTTAGCCCTGGCGGCGGTGCCCTGGTTGTTCCTGCTGCGAGAGCAGGTCCGGCCGCCCGTCAACCGCTCGCTCGCCCTGCACATCTCCTCGCTGCCGCGACCTGCCCGCCGCTTGCTGGCTGTGGGCGCCGTGTTCGGCCTCGGCAAGGTCGGGTACATGTTCTACCTCCTCAAGGTCTCCGGGCACTTCGCGGGACCGATGGCCACCTTGGCCCCCCTCCTCCTCTACCTCTGGTTCAACCTGATCTATACCGTAGCCGCCGTCCCGGCGGGCCGGTGGTCGGATCGGTCGGGGCGCCGCCCGGTGCTGTCGGCCGGCCTGGTCCTGCTCGCTTTGGCCAGCCTGGGGGTCGGGTATTCGACGGCGGTCCTCCCGCTGGTCGCGGCCTTCGGCATGTACGGTGTGGCGAACGGTCTGCTCGAAGGCAACTTCCGCGCTTACCTGGGGGATCTCAGTCCCGACGCCAGCCGGGGAACGGCTATGGGGCTATTCCACACCGTGTCCGGGTTGGCTGCCTTGGCCGGAGGGCTGGTGGCGGGGCTCCTGTGGGACCGTCTGGGGGGCCCGGCGCCCTTCGTCTGGGGTGCCGTCCTGTGCCTGGCTGCCGCCTGCATGTTGACCAGGGTCACTCCGGTCGCCCGGCAGTGAGGCAAGACCTTCATGCTCATCGGGGTACCCCGGGGCAGGAAAGCCACGGGTCGGCGGTAGCCCTCATTGTCGCGGCAGGGCAGGTCGCGTCCATATTGGCGGTAGGGGCCCCGGTCATACCCATCGGGCGGGTTCGGAACCCGCCCCTACAGTGGAGGCCAGGCTCCGGCCAGGCGCAGTAGCGCGACCAGTTGGCCCAGGTGATAGGCGTTGTGGATGATCAGCGCCTGGTAGGTCCAACCCAGCGTGTCCTTGGGCCAACTCGGCACCGGATCGGCCGGTTCCAGCCGTTCGAGTAGCGCCGAGGCTCGCTCCACGGCATCGAGCAGGCGCTCGGCCATGGCCTTCCATCCCGACGGCCCCTGGAACTCCGCGGGTACTTGCCAGGTAGAGGCAAGATCCTGCGGCCACTCCTTCGGCTCGTTCGCCAGGCAGGCGGTGAGCACCTCCGCCCAGACGAGGATGTGGTAAAGGCATTCCCGGGCAGTGTTGGGCATCCCCGGCCAGCGGCGGTCGGCGCTCTCGCCGGGGTCCGCGCCGAGGATGCGGGGCAGCGGCAAATGGCCCTCCGCACCCTGGAGACCCTTCCGGATGGATTCCTTCCAGGCGTCGCTATTCATGGCTGAAGTATATCACCAGATCCGCCCCTTGCGGCAGCACTCCGTCAAGGATTACCGGCGGCGCGCGTTTCCCTCGAGCAGGGCTGACACGGCGATGTCCTCGCCTACATCTTGAGTTGCTCTCATTCCTGAAGTTTCCTGGAGGATCCCTTTTTCTGCAAGGGTACTGCCTCCCGCGTGACGATGTCAACGAGTCCGGCGCAGCCCCTTTCGGACGGGGTTGCTCGTTGCGGCTTCCAGGGAGATTGGTGGGTGAGGGCGAATGTCCCAGGGGCAGTCCAGCCCGCTTTGGCGCGCGCAGCCGGCAGGCAGGCAATCGGCAGGATGGGGAGGAGTTGGGACATGGTTGACCGCACCCGGCGGGAAGCGGATGGTCCGGCGTGGCATTGCCTTGATGCCGAGGAGACCCTTACCCGCCTGGATACGGGTCCGGGCGGACTTGGCGCCGGTGAGGCGGCGCGTCGCCTGGCCCAGCACGGTCCCAATGAGTTGGCCGACCGCGGAGCCCGGCACCCGGCACGGCTGTTTCTCGAGCAGTTCACCTCATTGATGGTGGTCATATTGCTGGGGGCGGCGGGCCTGTCGGTCGCCCTCGGCAAGCTGCTTGAGGCCGGGGCCATCCTGGCCATCGTTTTCCTGTTCGCCGTGCTGGGCTTCGTGCAGGAGTACCGGGCGGAGCGGGCCATCGCTGCCCTCAAGCGGCTGGCGGTCCCCTGGGTGCGCGTCACCCGGGACGGGCGCCAGCAAGCGATCTCGGCGGCGGCGCTGGTGCCCGGCGACCTGGTTTCGCTTGAGACCGGCAACTTCGTGCCGGCCGACCTGCGCCTGCGCGAGACGGTCAATCTCAGGGTTCAAGAAGCGGCGCTCACCGGCGAATCGGAGCCGGTGGAGAAAGACGCGGTCAGCCTGACCGATCCCGCTCTCCCCCTCGGCGACCGCAGGAACCTCGCCTACCGGGGCACAGTGGTGAGTTACGGGCGGGGCGAGGGGGTGGTGGTAGCCACCGGCATGGACACCGAACTCGGCCGCATCGCCGGCCTGCTCCAGGAAGTACGGGACGAGGCCACTCCCCTGCAGCGGCGGATTGAGCGTGTCGGTAAGCTGCTGGCGGCGGGAGGCACGGTGGTGGCCGTGCTGGTCATGGCGGCCGGTTTGCTGGCGGGAGAGCCCTGGGAGGTGATGGTCCTCGCCGCCATCAGCGTGGCGGTGGCCGTCGTCCCCGAGGGCTTGCCGGCGGTGCTCACTTTCACCCTGGCCCTGGCCACCCAGCGCATGCTCCGCCGCAACGCCCTCATCCGGCGGCTGCCGGCCGTGGAGACCCTGGGGTCGGTGACGACCATCTGCTCGGACAAGACGGGTACGCTCACCGAGAACCGCATGACGGTAACCATATTGGACGTGGCCGGCCACCGCCTGGATCTCGTCGAGACCATGCGCCGGCGCATGCCGGCGGTGGAGCCGGGCAGGTCCGAAGCTGGCGGCTTCTCCGCGATCGGCCTGGTCCTGGCCGGCGGCGCCCTGTGCAACGACGCGGTGCTGCAAGCTGAAGCCCGACCCGGGCACTTCCACGCTCTGGGCGATCCCACCGAGGGGGCGTTGCTGGTCGCGGCCGTTCATGGCGGGATGAGCAAGGCGGACCTCGAGCGGGTCATGCCCCGGGTGGGGGAGTTGCCTTTTGACTCCGACCGCAAGCGGATGACCACCGTTCACCGTCGCCCCGGTGCCGGCGCCGAGGTGCCATCCCCGGTGCTGGCGGCGTGGGGGGAGGGCGGTCTCGCGCCGGATTGCCCGCATATAGTCGTCACCAAGGGGGCGGTTGACCGGATCCTCGAGGTCACGGAACGGGTATGGGATGGCGATGGTCCGGTATCCCTCGACGCCGACTTCCGGAGACGGATCCAGGCTGCCCATGAGGACCTGGCCGACGACGGCATGCGGGTGCTGGGAGTGGCCTTTCGGCCGGCAGCGCGGGATGTCCCGGCCCACGAACTCGAGCGGGGCCTCATCTTCCTGGGAATGGTGGGGATGATCGATCCGCCGCGGCCAGAAGTTCGCGCCGCTATCGCCACCTGCAAGGCTGCCGGCATCCGTCCGGTGATGATCACCGGCGACCATCCCCTGACCGCAGCGACCATCGCCCGCGACCTGGGGATCGGGAGCGACGGCAGTCCGCTTACCGGAGCCATCCTCGACGGGATGGGGGATGAAGAGCTGGAGCGCATCGCCGAGCAGACGGCGGTGTACGCCCGCGTGAGCCCCGAGCACAAGCTGCGAATCGTCCGGGCCCTCCGCCGCCGGGGCCACGTGGTCGCCATGACCGGGGATGGGGTGAACGACGCGCCGGCCTTGCGGCTGGCCGACATCGGGGTGGCCATGGGGGTGACGGGGACGGACGTCACCCGGGAGGCGGCCGACATCGTGCTGCGCGATGACAACTTCGCGACCATCGTCGCCGCCGTTGAGGAAGGTCGAACGGTATACGACAATATCCGGCGCTTCGTGAAGTTCGCAGTAGCCGGCAACATCGGCAAGGTTGGGGCCATGCTGCTGTGGCCGATGTTGTCCGCCGCCGCGGGCGCACCGCCCGGGTCCGCCGTCGCCCTGCTGCCCCTGCAACTCCTCTGGCTGAACCTCATGACCGATGGGCTGCTGGGCATGTCCATGGGCCGGGAACCGGCGGAGGAGAACGTGATGGCCCGGCCGCCCAACCCACCGCGAGCCGGACTCTTCACCGGCACCGGCTGGCATGTCCTGTGGGTCGGCGGCTTCATCGGCGCCACCTCCTTGGCCGTCGGCGCGTGGTACTACGGGCGGGGGCTCGAGCAGTGGCAGACCATGATCTTCACCACTATGGGCTTGACTCAGGTATTCCATGCCCTCGTGACCCGTTCCGCGTACCGGTCCATCTTTCGGATGAGTCCCGTGAGTAATCCGCTGCTACTGCTCATCGTCCCCCTGGTAGTCGCCATGCAGTTGGCTGCAGTCTACCTCCCCTTCCTGCGGGAGGTGCTGCTGCAACTGGTGCCGCTTTCCGGGCCTGACCTGGCGGTGAGCGCGGCCGTCAGTGCCTCTTTACTGGCAGCGGTGGAGTTCGAGAAGCTGTTCATCCGCCGGAGGCGGCAGGGCGAGGCGGGTGTCCCGGGATGTTGACCATGCGAGAGGCTCTGAACATAGGAGCGCTGAACCGCGCGCGTCTCGTCGCGGGGGCCGCCGGCCTGGACCGGGAAGTGGGCTATGTGGATGTGCTCGAGGTGCCGGACGCCGAGGGCTGGTTCCGGCCGCATCTCCTGGTGCTGACTACCGCTTACGCGGTGCGCGACGATGCCGGAGCCCAGCTCCGGCTGGTAGAGGGGTTGGGGAGGGCGGGGGCCGCCGGCCTGGCGGTCAAGGTCGGGCGTTTTCTCACCGTCGTCCCTCAGGAGATGTGTGAGGCCGCGGACAGCGCGGGACTGCCCCTCCTGGAGATTCCGGCTGATATAGCCTATGTGGACATAACCCATCCTTTGCTGGGGGCGATCATCAGCCGACAGACCCTGCAGCTCCAGTATTCCGCCAGCGTCCGCGGCCAGTTCACCCGTATGGTACTGGAGGGCCACGGGCTTGAGGCGGTCGCGGCCGAACTGGCCCGGCTGGTTAACGGCCTGGTGGTGATAGTGGGTGAGGAGGATCGGCTGTTAGCTTCGGCTTCAGCCTTGCCGGGCGACCCGGGTACTCCGGCGCAACCGGGCGCGGCCGGGGAGCGGGAGACGGCGGGCGAGATGGCAGGGCTACAGGTAACCACGGTACCGGTTTCGGTGAAAGGCATCCGCTATGGTCAGTTGCGGACCTGTACGCGGCAGGCACTCAGTGAACTGGAACGTATGGCGGTGGACCATGCCGTGACGGTGACCGCCATCGAACTGATCAAGGGAAGGGCGGTACAGGAAGCGGAACGGCGGCTGGCCCAGGATTTCGTGGAGGACCTGATCGCGGGGAACCTACTTGAGCGCGACCTGGTCCATAGCCGGGCGGCGGCGATGGGCATCAATACCGGCAAGCGCTTGGCGGTAATGATCGCCGACATCGATGCCTTCGCCGATTTCATTCGCCGACACGGTTTGAGCGAGGTCGATGCCCAGGAAACGAAGGGTCAGTTGTTCGCCGCCGCTCGCCGCGCGATTGCCCGCCTTGGCAAGCGGGCGGTCGTCGTGAGCCGCAGCGACAGCGTCCTTTGCTTCGTCACGCCCGATGCTCAGGGGGATGAAGCGGGGGGTCGCGCCGAGATCACGGCAATCGCCCGCGAGATCCAACGGCAACTGGAGCGAAGTGCCGAAGGGGTGACCGTGTCCATCGGGCTGAGCACGCTTTGCACCGACCTCCTTGAGCTGGGTGACAAGTGCCGTGAGGCCCGCAAGGCGCTAGAGATTGGACGGTTGGCGGGTGGCAGGGGTGGAATCCACCACTATCAGGGTTTGGCCCTGCAACGGTTCCTGCACGATATGGGCGCGTCGGCTGAAGCCAAGGCCTTCTGCCGCCGGGTGCTGGGCGGAGTGCTCGACTACGACGAGGCCCACGGCACGTCCCTGCTGAGGACCCTGCAGGTCTTCCTCGAGGAAAAAGGCGTGGTAACCGCCACGGCGGACCGGCTGTTCGTCCATCGTAACACGCTCAGCTATCGTCTACAGCGGGCAAGCGCTTTGTCAGGCAGGGATCTCGCCGACGGGGATGCCCGCTTTGAACTGCTACTGGCGATGAAGCTGCTGCCCTTCGTCCAGGCGGTCATTTAGGCCGGCGACGCATCCCTGCCGGGTGAGTTCAGGTGAGACATACTGCCGTAGATGGCCTGCAGCCGGTCGAACTCGCCGGCGTCATGGAAGCGGCAACGACCGGCGGTGAAGGCCTTGGCAACTTCCAGACAGAACCTCACCGCGGCCTCGATGTCCACAACTTGGCTGGCGCCGGTGGCCGGGCCGGGGACGGCCGCCTCCGCGGTGAGGGCTACCCCGACCACCGGAACGTTGCAGGCAGTGGCAGGCTGTAGGATGCTGTTAATGTGCCGGAGGCCGTTGGCGTAAGGGGTGATATCCTGAGTTGCCAGGGGGCAAACCGCGGGCAACTGTCCGGTAACCTGCTGCATGATATCCAGGAGGTCGTCGGCCGGCGGCAGGATGAAACCTTCTCTCACCGTGGGGGTGATGGCGAATCCCCTCCGGTTGATGATCCGGTTGCCGCGGGTAGTATCGACGGACAGGATGGCATCCATGGCCGGATCCACTTCGTGCCGCACCAGGGTAGCTGTGTCCACCGGCGATCCCATGAACGGCACCGGGTGCCGCGGCAGGGTCGGGGCACTGGGACAGATATGCGTGGTGATGATCACGTCCCCGGCGAGCGCATCGCCTTCAGCAGCCATATCCGCGAGTTTCAGGGCCGACGCCAGTGCGACCACCGCGCCATCGGCATCGGACACCAGGCCGATCAAGGCGGGGCGTGCGCCCACGCCGCCCAAGCGGCCGATTATCCCGAGCGTTGGGGCAGTTCCGCCCCGCTGCCGGCCATCGCTGCCCGGCACGACGACCTTGAGGAAGTCGGTGCCGGATCCTTCGCCCCCCAGGCGCAGGGTGGTGATATCCTTGAGACCGCGGGCACTCAGCCGGGACGCGACCAACTTACCCCCAGCCCGGGGCGTATCCAGCATATCCCAGGCATCCAGGACCTGCCGCATTGCCACACGGCTTCCCTCCCTGAATCGGTCAGACTGCAAGTCCATTGTAACCCCGGTCGAGGGTAGCCGGTACGGGCAGCGAATCTAAACCGGGCCGCCGATCCCTGTGCAGCCTGCCCGAGTCACCGGATTGCTTGGGCAGCCGGCACACGTCTGGGCGACAACTTTCGTGCGCCCCGGCCATTGCCAAGCCCGACAATATGTCGCAAAATTCGTGGTGGACCAATGATGATGAGGATGAAGCGATGACGGAGAGGGGGCATGCAGTTTGGAGATCGAGCAGGTTCGAGCAGGGGAACGACTGCCCGACTATGTGCCGGAGATCCCCGATCGGCACCCGTCGCTATTCGAGACTTTCCCGTTCCTCCTGAACGCGGCGCTTGCCGCGGTGGGCGCCATCGTCGGCATGCACCTCATCACCACCCTTGGCATTTCCACCAACACGTCGATCCTCGGCGCGCTGGTGGCCATCGCCATAGCCCGCGTGCCGCTGGCCGCAATCTTGCCGTTCAAGTCGGTGCAACAGCAGAATCTGATCCAGAGCACCATATCTTCAGCCACCTTCGGGGCCGCCAACTGCCTGCTGATCCCCATCGGCATACCCTTCGTCATGGGGAGGCCCGAACTGGTAACGCCGATGCTGATCGGGGCAGCCATCGGCATGTTCTTCGGTACTACCATGCTATACCTGCAGTTCGATTCTCGGACCTTCCCGGCCAAGGGCATCTGGCCGCCGGGAGTCGCCACCGCCGAGGCGATCATCGCCGGGGACCGCGGCGGTCGCCGCGCACTCGTACTCCTGGGCGGGACGGTCCTCGGCGCTCTGGGCGCCTACTTGCGGATACCCATGTCCGCCTTCGGCGTCGGCTTCATCGGTAACATCTGGGCGTTGAGCATGTTCGGCATCGGCCTGCTCATCCGGGGCTACAGCGTGCCCGTGGCGGGCATCAATGTGATGGCGCACTACTTGCCGCACGGCATGATGGTGGGAGCCGGCCTCATCGCCCTGGTACAGGTCGTGATGATCCTGGTTCAGGGCAAGCGGAGCCTGGCCGGTCAGACCGATGAAGAGCACACGGTGAGCGACCGGCAGCTCGGGCGCTCCTTCGGGTACGGCTACGGGGTATTCGTGGTCGGGGCGATCGTCATGGCCATCCTGGCCGGGCTGGTGGCCGAGATGCCGGCGGCACAGTTCATTGGCTGGGTGATCTTCGCCGGGGCGGCCGCCGTAATCGGCCAGCAACTCGTCGGCCTGGCGGCCATGCACTCCGGCTGGTTCCCCGCCTTCGCCGTGGCCCTCATCTTCCTGGTCCTGAGCATCCTCATGGGGTTCCCGCCCCTGGCCAGCGCCTTCCTCGTGGGTTACGTCGCCTCGGTGAGTCCGGCTTTCGCCGACACCGGCTACGACTTCAAGGCCGGCTGGATCCTGCGGGGACAGGGTAAGAACCGGAAGTTCGAACTGGAAGGCCGCAGGGAGCAGTTCCGGGCGGAGATGCTGGGACTGGTGGTCGCCCTGGTGATGGTCATCCTGTTCTGGCGCGGCTATTTCGAGCGAGACCTGCTGCCGCCCGTGGTCCGGGTATATGCGGCGACCATCGCCGCCGGGATCGATCCGGGCGTGCTCCGCAACATAATGCTGTGGGCCATCCCCGGTGCGGTCCTGCAGGCCGTCGGCGGTCCGGCCCGACAAATGGGGATCTTGCTGGCGACCGGCCTCTTGATCCCGAGCCCCCTGGGCGGCTGGGCGGTGCTTGCAGCCATCGCCATCCGACTCATCGCCACCAGGCTATATGGGGCTGCCGCCCAATCCTACCTCAACATCTTCGGCGCCGGGACGATCGCCGGCGACGCGCTGTTCGGGTTCTTCAACGCCATCGTCCGCATCCGGTTGCGCTGAGCAAGGGGGGCCGGGAGGGGGTTCTGTCCTGAACACGCCTGTGGCTAGTTCAGGGCGGGCCCCCTCCCTGGCGTTTGAGGAGGGGGCCGCAATGACCGTGTCCCGCCCGTGGATCGGGCTGATTCGGGTGTTGACCACCGATGACCCCGGCGTGTTGGGCGCGCATGAGCGCCTGCTCCGTTTGGCCTACCCGGGGCTTGCGGTGAGGACGGCCTGCATTCCCGATCAGCCGCGCGGGGTTCATGACGAGGTCTCGCTGGCGGCGGCTGCGCCGAAAGTAGCCCGACTGGCCGGGGAGTTGGCCGAGGGCGGAGCGGCCGCCGTGATCATCAGTTGCTGCGCCGATCCCGGTCTGGAGTTGTGCCGGGCTGCGGTCAGCGTGCCGGTCATCGGTGCCGGCAGGGCGGCGGCCGCGATGGCGCTGCTCCCGGGAGGGCCGGTGGGTGTGCTCGGTCTCACGACCGAGGTCCCGCTGCCGGTTGTCCAGGTGCTGGGTCGGGCGCTGCACCGGTCGGCCGCGCCTCACGGCGTGCGGACCACCTTGGACCTCATGAAGGCGGACGCCATGGACGCCTGCATCAAGGCTGCCCGCGAGTTGAGGGCCGCGGGAGCAAGGGTGATCCTGGTGGCATGTACGGGGATGTCCACCGCCGGCGTGACCGCTCGTTTGCGCCAGGAGCTGTCGCTGCCGGTGATCGACCCGGTCCTGGCTGCCGGCGGGGCCGCCATCACGATGCTGGCTCACGAGGGGGTGATCGCCGGTTGCGCGAGTTGACCCGGGCGGATGTGGAAGCGGCCGTGGTCGGCGGGGCCCTGCTGGGCGGTGGAGGCGGCGGTTGGCCGGCCGATGGGCGCCGGCTGGGAGCGCTCGCCGTCAGCATGGGTCGGCCCACGCTCGCCTCGATCGAGGAGTTGCCGGCCGATGCCCTGGTCTTCACCGTGTCCCTGGTGGGCGCGCCGGCCGCAACCGAGCGCTATCTCGAACCGATCGATCATCTGCGGGCGGTGGAACTGGCGATCGATGCCGCCGGCTGCCGGCCGGCCGCCTTCATCGCCAATGAAAACGGGGCGACGGCCACCGTAAACGGCTGGTTGCAGTCGGCCTGTCTGGGTTTGCCCGTCCTGGATGCTCCCTGTAATGGCCGGGCGCACCCGACGGGGACGATGGGGGCGATGGGTCTGCACCGGCGGGCGGGATACGTGTCGATCCAGGCCGCGGTCGGCGGCGACCACCGCCGGGACCGACACGTGGAACTGGCGGTGCGAGGTCCCTTACCCCTGGCCGATGCCCTGGTCAGGCAGGCGGCGGTGCACGCCGGCGGGCTGGTCGCGGTGGCCCGGAACCCGGTGGAGGTGGGCTACCTCAAGGAGCACGCCGCGCCCGGGGGGATAAGCCAGGCCATCGCCGTCGGCAAGCTGCTAATCGAATCGCCTCCGGGCGAGCGGGCGGAGGCGGTGGCCAGCCGGCTCGGAGGCACGGTCGTCGCCCGGGGACGGGTGGGGTCGTACCGGCTGGAAACCCGGGGAGGATTTGACGTCGGCCGGATGGAAGTCGCATCGGACCAAGGCACTTTCCGACTGACCATATGGAACGAGTACATGACCATGGACGGACCGGGAGGACGCCTGGCGACTTTCCCCGACCTGATCGCCACGCTGGACCGCGAGGGCTGGCCGCTGATCAGCGCCGCGATCGAGGAGGGGACGGACCTCGACTTGCTGATCGCGCCGGCCGGGCGGCTGGTGCTGGGAGCGGGCATGCGCGACCCGGAACTATTTCGGCTGGTGGAGGAGGCGGTGGGCGAGCCAATGCTCGCCCATGCCTTTCCCGGATTCGGAGGTGGATGAAGCCATGGGTCTTCGGGTGATGCCGGCGCGAGAATTCGCCCCGGCATCCGCTGTCAAGCCCCTTCCCGGGCTGGCGGACCAGCCCCGGCGCATTGGCGCCATCACCATCGGCCAGTCGCCACGCGCCGACGTGATCCCCGAGATGACGCCGTTCTTTGGCCAGGACGTCGACATCGTGGAGCGCGGACTGCTGGATGGGAGGAGTGCGCCCGAGATTCAAGCCATGAAGCCGCCGCCGGGCGAGGCGGTCCTCGTCAGCCGATTGCGGGACGGGACGGAGGTGTCCATCTCCGCCGGATGGGCCAGAGAGGCGCTGCCCGCCGCCATCGCGGAACTAGAGGAGCTGGGCTGTTACTTGATCGTGCTCCTGTGCACCGGCGAGTTTCCCGGGTTGTCTTCCCGAATACCGCTGGTCTTGCCGCAGCGGCTCCTGTTCCATACCGTCAGCGCCCTGGCGCGCGAACTGCACCTGGGCGTGATCGTGCCCTCACCCCTTCAGATATCCGGTGCCACCGCGCGGTGGCGGCCGGCGGCGGCAAGGGTCACGGCGGTCTCGGGCTCGCCTTACGGCGAAGGACGAGAGCTGGATGCCGCCGCCCGGAGGCTGGCGGTGGAGGGGGTGGACATCGTGGTCCTCGACTGCATGGGGCACGCTATGCGGCACCGGGCACTGGTCCAAGGAGTGGTCGGCCGGCCCGTGATATTGGCCCGGACGCTGGTAGCGCGGGTTCTGGGCGAACTCCTGGGAGCCGCTCCCACCCCATGACCGCTTCGATCCGGCTCAAGGTCATCGTCCCCGTCACCTTCCCGGGCTGGGACGCCGATGTGGCAGCGATCTGCCGCTCGGCGGCCGACACTGCCACGCGGATCGAAGTGGTACACCTTGCCCGGGGGCCGGCGTCGATAGAATCGATGTTCGATGAAGAGTGGGCTGCTCTCCCCATCCTGGAAGCCGTCGCTGCGGCGGCCCGGGACTGCGACGCGGTCGTCATCTACTGCTTCGGCAATCCTGCCCTGGAGGCCGCCAAGGAGGCGGTCACCATCCCCGTGGTCGGGCTGGGGGAGGCGGCTCAGGTGGCGGCAATGCCGCTAGGGGAGCGACTGGGCATCCTGGCTACCCTGTCCGGCACGGTCGGCCGTCACTGGCGCAAGGCTCGAGCCTCGGGCACGGCGTCCAAGCTGGTGTCGATCCGCGCCCTGGACATCCCCGTGCTCGACCTGGGCGATTTCAGCCGGGTGCGGGAGCGGGCGCTCAGCGTGGTCGAGCGGATGGTGACGGAAGATGGCATCGACGTACTCATCCTCGGCTGCGGGTCGATGGTGAACCTGGCCCCGGCGCTGGAGCCGGCGTTCGGCTTGCCGGTGGTGGTGCCGGGACTTGCCGCCGTGAAGCTGGCGGAACTATATGCACGGGCGGGCCTTGCGCAAAGCAGGCGCGCCTATCCCCTCCCCCGCGAGAAGGAAAGGACGGACATGCATGGACTGGATTGAACGCGACCGCATCGTCCCCGGGGTGGAGAACATGCTGCGCGCGAACCTCGGGCTGCGGCCCGGTGAGCGGGTGCTCGTGGTCACCGACGTGTTATCCCCGGACCGTTGGCGCGAGTATGCGAGCGGTGACCTGGAAGGGATGCTCCGCCGCTCTTATCTGGCCCGCCTGGTAACAGAGGTCGCCGCAGCATCGTTCCCCGAGAGTCGAGTAGATTTCTACGCCTTCGAAGCCACGTGCCAGTCGGGCAAGGAACCGCCCCCGCCGGCCGCCGCCAGATTCAAGGAGACGGACGTCCTGGTGGCCATCGTCTCTTTCTCCTTGAGCCACACCGCCGCCCGGGAGGAGGCATGCCGGGCAGGGGTGCGAGTTGCCAGCATGCCGCGGTTCATCCCCGAGATGTTCTACCCGGGCGGGCCGATGGCGGTGGACTACACGGCCATCGCTGCGGAGACGGGGATGATCGCCGCGTGGCTGACCGCCGCCGACAGCGCCGCCGTACGTTCGCCGGACGGGACCGACCTTCGCTTCAGCCTGCGGGAGCGGCAAGGGTTGAACGACAACGGACTGTACACTGCCGCCGGTTCCTGGGGCAATCTGCCGGCCGGGGAAGCCTACGTTGCTCCCGTCGAAGGGTCCGCGGAGGGCCGCATCGTGGTCCGCCGCCGGTGGTTCCCCGGGCTGGAGGAGGAGGACCTCGTCCTGTCCTTCGAGCGGGGGGAAGTGGTCAAGGTGACGGGTGGCGGTGATGTGGGCCGCAAGCTCGGTGTCTTTCTTGGTCTGGGGGGTACGGGAGGGCGCGCCCGCCGGCAGCTCGCCGAACTCGGGGTCGGCACCAACCCCAACGCCCGGCGGACGGACATCGTGCTCGAGGCGGAGAAGATCCGCGGCACGGTACACCTGGCCATCGGCGATAACAGCCACATGGGCGGACGCAACGCGGCGGACTTCCACCAGGACTACGTCATCCCCGAGGCGGAACTCATCCTGGATGGGGTGACGCGGATGAAAGGCGGCAGGCTATTGCCGTAGGGGCCCTGGTTGACGCGAGATTTCTCAGGAGGGATCGGCAAGCCATGGAACTGGCAACGGGGACCGAACCGCGCCCCGAGTACCTCGCATTCGAGTTGGCCGGGGCCGCTCGTAAACTGGTCGAAGGCGTCATGCTCGTCCGTCCCGGGGAGAATGTGGTCATCACCGCCGATACCGCAGCCGATTGGCGGGTGGTGGAGGCGACGGCGCAAGCCGCCCATGCCGCCGGCGCCATCGCCACCGTCCTCCTCTATGAGACCCGGCCCACCGCGGTGG
Source organism: Clostridiales bacterium (assembly GCA_003517845.1). GTDB lineage: Bacteria > Bacillota > Sulfobacillia > UBA995 > UBA995 > UBA995. Next base: position 23,856 of record DOZU01000206.1, read on the forward strand.
TCGAGCCACCGGCCCCGGTGGCGGCGGCGGTCGCGCGGTCCAATGTATGGATCGAGTTCGCTTACGCCTATGTGCTGCACACTCCCGCTTTCCGCGCCGCCATGACTGCCGGGTCAAGGTACATCTGCCTGACGGGCATGGACGTTCCGATGATGGTGAATACGATCGGCAGGGTGGACTACCCCCGGCTGATCGCGCTGGGCGAGACGCTCCGCGGGTTGGTGGAAGCGGCCGACGAGGTGCGAGTATCCAGCCCTGGCGGGACCGACCTGTTAGCCTACAACCGCGGCCGGAAGGTCCGGCAATCCGGCAAGTTGGCCGATACCCGCGGCGAACCGATCATGCTGGGCGGCCAGGTATCCTGGTGCCCCATGGAAGAGACCATCCAGGGACGGCTGGTGTTTGACGGCGCCCTGTGGCCTCCGATGGAACTCGGGCTGCTCCGGGAGCCGGTGACCCTGACCCTGGAGAAGGGCGCGATCGTCGCCATCGACGGCGGTAGCGAGGCGCGGACCTTCGAACGTTGGCTCCGAAGCTTCCGCGACGAGAAGATGCTCTGGCTCGCCCACTACTCGCTCGGCTTCAATCCCGGGGTGACCCGGCCGACCGGGCGGATCGTGGAGGACGAGCGGGTGTTCGGCTGCATCGAGTTCGGGTTCGGCAGCCAGGGAGCGCAGATCCGGGGCAAGACCTGGTCCGCCGCTTCGCACACCGACGGCGTGGTGCTCGCCCCGTCCATCTATCTCGACGGCGTTCCCTTGGAAGTGGAAGGCGCCTATGTACACCCGCAGGTCGTCGCCGCCTGCCGGGCACTGGCGCTCCCCGGATACTGACAGGAGGACGAATGCGGCGCGCGTCGAAGGACCCGAGCGGGCCGAACCAGGGGAGGTAGGATACATGCCGGCGCAGAAGGGTTTCTTCGCCTCGTTGTTCGACGTCGAGTTCTCCGAGCTGATCACCCCGCGCATCATCAGGGTCGTCTTCATGATCGGGCTTGCGTTCACCGGCCTCGCCTCGCTGATGTGGACCTTGACCATGCCGCCCCTGGCGGGTGGTGCGATCCTGCTGGGCCTCATCTTCTCCGCCCTCTTGTTCCTCGCAGGGGCGATCTGCCTTCGGATCTGGCTCGAGGTCATCATGGTCGTGTTCCGCATTGCCGACGACCTGCGGGCGGTCCGAGCCTCCGGTCAAGCGCCTCGGGAATAGTCGAGGACTGCGCAGTAGACCGCCAGGGCCCGCGGGGCACCCCGGGGCATGAAAGCGATGGGGCGCCGGGAGACCTCCTTTTCGTGGTAGGGGTGGCTCGCGATCCATTCGGAGGCAGGGACGGTTGCCACGACCGTGATTGCCGCCGCGAGCGGGACCGTGAACAGACTTCGCGGCAATCAGGTCGCAGGTCCCGCACCGAAGTCCCGCAGCCGCACCGGGAGGTAGCGCGGGCCCCAGTCGCCCGGGCCGGCCTCGAAGACGCCGGCACAGGGGGCGCCGCAGTTACGGCAGCCCCCCTCCGGAGTCAGGTTCCATGCGGTGATCGCGTACGACCGGCGGCCGATGAGGATGGTGCCACACTCGGGGCAGCAGGTGTTTTCGCCGGCGAAATCGCGGATGTTGCCGGTATACGCGTAGCGGGCGCCGTTCGCCTGTGCGATGTCCCGTGCCCGGTGGAGGGCGGCGGGGGGCGTGGGTGGATGGTCCCGCAGCCTCCAATCCGGGTGAAAGGCCGTGAAATGAATCGGCACCTCCGGGCCAAGTTCGTCGACTATCCACCGGGTCATGGCGTCGACCTCCGCCGGCGAGCCGTTTTCGCCGGGTATGATCAGGTGGGTGATCTCGAGCCAGACGCTCGTGTCCCGCTTGAGGTAGAAGCAGGCCAAGTTGCAGCCGGCGGTGCCGAAGGATAGCACGGGTGTCCCGGGCAAGAAGTGATAGAGCGGTTTCTTCTCAACCGGGTCCACGCAGAAGCCGCTGGACCGGCCGTAAGCCGTCAGTACGATCCGGCCCTGCCGGCAGGCTCGGATGAAGCAAGGCCCCCGCTGCCCCTCGCGTAGCCGGCAGTGGCGGGGGCAGAGATCGCACTGGATGCGGCCGTCAGGCCTGCCGTGCCAGTACTTGGAGGGCACTACGGGACCGGTTCTCGCTGCATCCAACGCGCTGCCCTCCTCGGCCGGCGCCGGTGGCCTGGCGGGCGAAAGGCGGAGATGCCATGCTTCAGGTACGGCCTCCCGCCGTGGCGGGCACCTTCTATCCCGCCGAACCGGAGGAGTTGCGGGCCATGGTCCGGGAGTACCTGGCCGCCGCCGGGTCCCCCGGGCCGGTTCCGATCGCCCTCATCGTCCCCCACGCCGGGTACCCCTACTCCGCTGCCGTGGCCGCAGCCGCCTACGGTCGGCTGGCCGCATGCGGTGCCGCCTTCCGGCGGGCGGTGCTGGTCGGCCCGGCCCACCGCGCCCCCGTGCGGGGTGTGGCGACCAGCAGCGCCCAGGCCTTCGCGACGCCGCTGGGCACCGTAACCGTCGATCGCTCCGCCATCACCTCGATTCTAACGCTTTCGCGGGTCGCCGTCGACGACGCCGCGCATGCTTCCGAGCACAGCCTGGAGGTCCAGCTCCCGTTCCTTCAGACCGCCCTCCCCGACTTCAGCCTGGTGCCGCTGCTGGTGGGCGACGCCACTCCCCGGGAGGTCCTCGAGGTGCTGGAGGTCTTGCGGGACGGACCGGAGACGCTCGTCGTCAGCACCGACCTCAGCCACTACCTGGACTATGGGGCGGCCAGGCGACTTGACCTCGCCACTTCTCGAGCCATCGAGGCGTTGCAGTCCGAGGACATCAGACCACATCAGGCCTGTGGCTGGACGGGCCTGGTCGCCATCCTCGACCTGGCCCGCCGGCACGGACTGCGGGCCGAGACGCTCGACGTGAGGAACTCCGGCGACACGGGCGGGCCCCGGCACAAGGTCGTCGGCTACGGGGCCTACGCGGTGGTATCGCGTCATGGTCCACCGGGCCGCAGATCCCAGGCGGTTGGCCACCCGCTGCCTGGCGGCACTATAGGCTGCCAGGGCGGCGGCCTGAGCCTCCCAGAGGCCGTCAGCGGTAGTCCATGACCAGGCGAGGGGATCCAGGGATGTAGTGAGGAGGTAGGTCGCGTAGGCGGAGGTTGCCTGGAGACTCCGAGCATACAGAGCTGCGCCAGTTCCTGGATGTCCGGGTAGCGGGCATAATGCAGGGGCCACGCCGCCCCGCAGCCTGGGCCATCCCCGGGTCAGTCCAGGGCGTCTGCGATGCGACGTCTTGCCGCGTAGTAGGAGTCCCGCGCAGCAATGTGGGTCGCCCACAGGTTGTCGGCGATCGTCTGCGACCAGGTGGGGGGATCCAGCGCCACGGTGAGGATGAAAGTGTTGTAAGCCATGTTTGCCTCCAACTTGCGTACATACAGCCGCGCCAGTTCCTGGATCTCGGGGTACCGGGGGTGATAGGAGGCCGTATCGTCCCGCAACCAGCTTAGTGCGGCAAGCGCTTCCCGCAGCAGGCTGACCTTGGCTGGCCCCCACGGCGCCCGCATCGCCTGGCTCAGGATGGGCACTATCGTCTGCCACCGGTCCACCCACTCATACTCCTCGGTGTAGTAACTGAACCAGTCATCCTGGAGGTCGTAGTTGCCTTCTTGGTTCAGCCAGTAGTAGTGATCGGCCGGCATGGCGAAGGCGAACTCCTCTCCCGGCACACCAAGCGTGTTCACCCCGATCCACTCGCCGTAGAGATTGACGACGGGCCCTCCGCTGCTCCCGGGGGCAATCGCGGCATCGTGCTGTATGCTGACCAAGTCGGGAATCCAGGCGCCAAGCGATGGTGATACCTCCCGCATCGCGCCTACCATGCCCCGGGTTACCGTACGATCGAGACCCAGCGGGTCGCCGAAAGCGAGCACGTCGTCGCCGACCCGGACGTCCTGCAAGTACCGGAGGTGGCTGATGATGGGGAAACGAAGGTGGGCAGGCGCATTCAGGGCGAGAATCGCCAAGTCCGTATGGTTATCGATCTTGAGGATGGATGCGGGGAAGGACGTGCCGTCAAAGGTGATGACCGAGATGTAGCGTCCGCCCCTCACGACGTGGGCGTTCGTGAGTACTCGGCCGTCCGAAGCTACGAAGAATCCGCTACCCCGGGTCCGATTGGTCCTCACCGACACCATGGCCGGCTGGACGAGCGCGATGACCTCCGGGACGGACAGGGGAACGGGTGGACCGATGTTGGTTGAGGTAGTCACGACCGGGGTGACGGCGGCGGACTGCCATACACCCCTTGCCGCCGCCCGCGCTTCGCGTTCAAGGGATGCGAGGACCGGGGCATAGGGGACGTCGCCCCCGACGGCGAGCCATGCATGCCCGTCCCTCAACAGGAGCGCATTCAGCATCTGCCCGCGCACTTCCGGCTCGCCGCCGTCGAAGGGCCGGCCAAGCCACACATAGGCAGGCAGGTGCCCCACTCCGTCTCGGCCTCCCCAGCCGAATTCGACGTACACGACCGCGCCGATGGGCAGGAGGTCCTTGACGTAGGCCACAGCCTCGGCGGCGAAAGGCTCGGGGTGAGGCGACAATCGCGGGGCGGTCGCCCCGATCAAGCGGAGGGTCTCAACGAAACCACCCACTAGAGCGACCCGGATGGTATCGGCGGCGACGACCTCGACCACGGTCGCTACGGTTACCGCGAGCATGGGCGGTACTCCCGGCAACCGGCCCGGCGGTCCGATCAGCACGGCGCGATGGGACGGATCCCAGCCGACCTCGAAACCGAAAGCCTCGGCCACGAAGCGTGCCGGCAGGACTACACGTCCGGGCGGGACGATCAGCGGGGTCACGTCCATCTCCCGCGGGACGTCACTGACGACGATGAACGGAGAGCCGGTTCGCAGTCTCACCGACACCGCACCCATCGTCAGCGTTACGGTCTGGGTGGCGGCATCCCATATGATGCCTTCCTCGGATACCCCCAACGCATAGGCCAGGAAGCGGACGGGGACGAAAGTCCGACCGTCGCGGATGAAGGGAGCGGCGTCCGCCCGCGCGGGAGCGCCGTCGACCACGTACGTGAGGCAATCTACCACGAAGACGACTTGGCGCTGGGCAGCTGGGGCGCTCAGGGCTACTACATCCGTGGATATCAGCAAGATCGCCATCACTAACGCCATCAGCACCGTCCGGCGTACCCGCAGCATGGGGATCCCTCCTCGCGGCGGTCTTGATTGAGCGCCGCCGACCGCCCTCACCGCTCCGGTATAAAGGCAATTGTATGATATCATCATAATCCGACATATGCTGTCGGTCCGATTGGGGAGGAGGGACATTCGAGATCGAGGCGATTCTTCGGGTTCATGGGACTGTTAGCTGCCCCGGCATACTTCATCCCTGTTACCGACTTCCACCACTACGACAACCAGTTTGTCATTCCCTATTTCATAGCGGATCATCTGACAAGGCCTCGATGCGCTCGAGAATGCGCCAGAGATCCATCTTCGGAGTGGCGCGAAGATCCTTGGTCACGGATTACCTGAAAACCAGCCCATATTTTCCCATGGGCCTTCAGGTCCTGGAGCAGTTGTTCGTAAGTCAGCGTAGGCTCCTTCGCGCGTTCCTCAAAGGCGCAAAGATCCTCAGCGTCCTCACGAAGGACCATCTGGACCGCCTCATTCACAATATCAGACCCGCTTCGCTGTGTCTCCGCAGCCTTGATCCGAAGCGCCCGATGAAGCCCGGATTTCAAGTAGATGGTTGACCGCCTCGTAGTCTCGCTCATGGAAGCCACCTCCGCAGGCATTACAGCATCACGATGTCAAAGCGTCATGACGTCCAGCTGGAGCAGCTAACGATCCGGTTCAGCGCCGGCGGTTAGCCATCGGTTGCAGTGCCTCGGGTGACATACGACTAACTCGTTTACCTGCGACTGCGGGGCGAGCGATGGCCCAGTCTTTTACGGGCGGTCCGCAATTCTGTATTCCCTGGCATCATGTCGGGCAGACTTCCGGCCTTATTGTTCAGTTCGAAAGGTTCTACCCCTCCGGCAAACGAAATGTTCATACGAGCCGACGTCACGGGAGGGAGATGCCCATGCGCATTGCCGTGCTCGGGGGGGCCGGCGACATTGGCCGTACCGCCGTCCGGTTCATGCTGGCGATGCCCGGCGTACATCGGGTGACGGTGGCGGACATCCGGGTCGACAAGGCGGCCGAGGTCGCCCGCGATCAGGGGGGCGGCCGAGCGGTGGCCGCCCGCGTCGACGTCGCCGACCGCCGGCAACTGATCGAACTGATGCGGGAGCACGACGTCACTCTGGGTGCAGCCGGGCCTTTCTACCGTTTTGAGGAGGGGGTAGTCCGTGCGGCGGTGGAAGCGCGGGCGGCGTACGTCAGCGTGTGCGACGACCACGACGCGACCGAGACGGTGCTGGCGCTTGACGGGGCGGCCCGGGAGCGTGCGGCCCGGATCCTGGTGGGGGCCGGGTGGACGCCCGGCCTATCCAACTTACTCGCCAAGCGAGCTGCGGAAGGCATGGATCGGGTCGACGCCATCCGGATTGCCTGGGCCGGAGCGTCGGCCGATGCGCCCGGCCACGCGGTGTTGTTGCACACGTTGCACATCTTCGCCGGCACCGTCCCATCTTTCCGGGAGGGGCGCCTGGTCAGGGTTGCGGCCGGCGGCGAGCCGGAGTTGGTGCGCTTCCCTCCGCCGGTGGGACCGGTCCGCGTCTTCACCGTAGGCCATCCCGAACCGATTACCGTGCCGGTCCATATCGGGAAGGGCATCCAGGAGTGTCACGTGAAAGGCGGTCTCAAGGAACCGCTGCTGACAACGTTGGCCGTGGCGATATCGCGGCTGGGCCTGATCGCCACCCCGGGGCGACAGCGCGGAGTGGCCGCCCTGATCAAGCCGGCCCTGCCTTGGCTCGAGCGACTCGGCCCCCGGGCAATCCCCTGCTCGGCCATAAGGGTGGACGTGACCGGGACCCGGGGAGGGATCCCCGCCCGCGCGTCCTGGGGTGCCGCCGATCGGATGGCCATCCTGACCGCCTTGCCGGCCGCCCTCATCACCCACCGCCTCGGACAGGGCCTCATCACCCGGCTCGGGGTGTATCCGCCCGAGGCCGACGGGGCGGTCGATCCCCGCTGGCTATGCCAGGCGGCCTCCGAACGCGGCCTGGCCATCGTCAACCTGGCCGGAGCATAAGCGCATGGAGAGCATCACCGTTGAGCTGAGCTACGCAGGCTACATCGCCCGGCTGGCGGGCAGGGCCACCGAACGGATCGAACTCCCCGGCGGATCGACCCTGCAGGCCGTGCTCGAGCATGTAACCGCCCGGTGCGGACTGACCCCGACCCAGGCCCGCCAGGTGTACCTGCGCGTGGAGGGCGGGATGGGGACAACCCTGGTCGATGGCGACCGGGTGCTGGTGGGCGTGCTGATCGGAGGGGGATGATCGTGGAATTCACCGAGTTCCGCGTGACCACGCGCGTGGTAGCCGGCTGGGACTTGGCCGCCAGCCTTGACGTCGAGTTGAGCCAAGCCGGTCTTGAGCGGGGGCTGGTCGTCACCGATCCCGGCGTGCGTCCCCTGGCCGAACGGCTGCTGTCCGCCTCGCACCGGCTGATCGGCCTGCATGATGCCATCACGCCCAACTCCGAGGTGGGGCAGGTCGAGCGGCTGGCCGAGCGCGCGCGGGACGCAGGTGCCGGATTCCTGCTGGCGGTGGGAGGGGGCAGCGTCATCGACACCGCCAAGGCGGCGGCCATCGTGCTCACCGAGGGCGGCCGCCTCCTCGATCACCAGGGAGTCAACGTATTGGCCCGCCCCTTGTTTCCGGTGGCCGCCGTGCCCACGACCGCGGGGACGGGCAGCGAGGTCACCTGCTACGCGGTGATCAGGGATGGGGATGCCGCTGCCAAGGTCATCTTCACCAGCGAGTGGCTGCCGCCGGTGCTCGCGATCCTCGACCCCGCGTTGACCCTCGGTCTGCCTCCGGCCCTGACGGCGTCCACGGGGATGGATGCCCTCACCCACGCCGTGGAGGCATACCTTTCCAACCGGGCCGGCCCGTTCAGCGATGCGCTGGCGCTGGCCGCCCTGGAGACGATCTATCGGCATCTGCCCCCGGCCGTGCGCGACGGCAGCGACCGGGAGGCGCGCTGGCACTTGCTCATATCCAGTTGTCAGGCCGGGATGGCCATTTCCTGGGCCATGCTGGGTTGCGCCCATGCCCTGGCACATGCCTGCGGCGGGCTCCGCCAGGTGCCGCACGGCGTGGCCAACGCCATCTTGCTGCCCCATTGCCTGGCGTACAACCGGCCCGCCGTGGAGGCGCGCTGGTGGACGCTGGCGGACGTGATGGGGGCCGACCCGGTCAAGGGGGTGGCGGCCCTGGCCCGGCGGATCGGCCTGCCGGAGCGGCTGCGCGAGGTGGGGGTGGCCGAGTCGGACCTCGGGCCGCTGGCCGAAGCGGCTATCCTGGACGGGAGCATCTTCACCAATCCCCGGGAAGCGACGGTCGAGGAGCTTGCCCAGATCCTGCGTGCCGCGTACTGACCGCTGACATGAGGGAGGCTGGATCGCATGGCCATATTCGCCCGAGCCGAGGACGTGTATGCCGCCATTGGGGCGCTGTTCGAGTGGGGGAGCCAGGACGGGGAACTTGGACCCAAGATCGGCGAGTCGGGCTTGACCATCCGCTTCGTCTATCACCGGCCTGATGCGGAGATCACGGTCGACGCCAAGGCGGTGCCGCCCGAAGGACGCCACTTCACGGTGCACTGCGGCCCGTCGGACCTCAAGGCCGACGTGACCATGGAGATGGACTCCGACATCGCTCACACTTTCTGGTTCGGCAAGATGAATCTCATGACCGCGCTTGCCCGGGGGCAGATGAAGGCGGTAGGCCCCATCCAGAGCATCCTGAAGCTCCTGCCCGCCATCAAACCTGCTTACCGGAAGTATCCCGAGATCGCCCGCTCCCTGGGCCTGCCCGGGGGCGAGGCATGACCAGGCACATCCTGACCGTTGACCTGGAGCGAGGCACCTGTTCCTCGCGCGACCTCCCCGCCGAGGCCGGGCGGGAGTTCCTCGGTGGCGGCGGGCTGGCCGCCTGGCTCTATTGGCAGGAGCTGTCCGCCGGGCGTTCGCCGGATGATCCACTGTACATCATGACCGGTCCTCTCACCGGCACGCCCATCCCTTTCTGCCCCAGGGCCGTGGTCGCCGGCCGTTCGCCGCTGACCCGCCGCTGGGGAGAAGCCAACTTCGGCGGATGGTTCGGCCCGGAACTCCGCCGCGCGGGATTCGACGGGATCGAGCTCCGGGGCGCGGCGGCCACCCCTAGCTACCTGCGGGTCAGGGAGGGCGAGGCGGAACTGGTCGATGCTCGCCACCTGTGGGGCCGGGACACCTATGAGGTGACGGACGCGCTCGGCGGACAGGGTCGCGTGTTGGCCATCGGCCCGGCCGGAGAGAGCCAGGTGCCCTATGCCGCCGTGGTGACGGACAAGGGCCACATAGCCGGGCGGACCGGCATGGGCGCGGTGATGGGAGCCAAGCGGCTGAAAGCCGTGGTGGTTAAGGGATCGCGCCGGCCGCCGGTGGCCGATTCCCGGGCGGTCACCGCCCTGCGCCGCCGGCTCACCGACGCCGCACGCGAGAATCTCCTGGCGCAGGCATTGAGCGTCTTCGGGACGCTGGCCTCGCTGGACTCGGGGTGCCTGATCGGCGATATTCCCCTCCGCAACTGGTCTCAGGGTAGCTGGGACGCGGGATTCGAGAAGCTCACCGCCGCAGGCTACCAGGAGGTGCTGGGGGATGGCCGGGGCACCTGTTACGGTTGCCCGATCGGCTGCAAACGCCGGATCACGCTGGACGGGATCGCGGCACCCGGCCCGGAATACGAGACGGTGGCCGCTTTCGGCTCCCTGCTGCTGGTAGACGATCTCGCCGCCATCGCCCGGATCAACGACCGGTGTAACCGCCTGGGGATGGATACGATAAGCTGCGGCTGCACCCTGGCCTTCGCCACCGAGTGCCAGGAGGCCGGCCTGCTCACCCCGGAGCAAGTCGGGGGCGTTCACTTGCGCTGGGGAGACCCCGGTCCCTTGCTCGAGGTGCTGCCTTTGATCGCCCGCCGGGAGGGCCTCGGGGCCCTGCTTGCCCTGGGTTCGGCGTCCATGGCCGATGCGCTCGGCGAAGCCTCCCGGGCCTTCCTCACCACCGTGCGGCGGCTGGAGGCGCCGATGCACGACCCGCGCGCCCTGCATGGCCTGGGGCTGGCTTATGCGACCTCGACCAGGGGCGCGTGCCATGTCGAGAGCGGGACCCTGTGGCTCGAACAAAGCGCATCGTCTCTGCCCGAGTTCGGGTTGGAGGGGCCGTTCGCGATGGGTACGGCCGACGGCAAGGCTAGAATGGTCATGTTCGCCCAGGA
>DOZU01000206.1:34646-37326 GCA_003517845.1 Clostridiales bacterium
ATCGGCCAGGCCATGGGGTCGTGTGCCATCGTCTGCGTCAACGGGGGCATGGGCATGAGCGCCACCGAGCTGTGCGAGGCCCTGACCGCCGTGACCGGCGAAGGGTGGGAACCCGGTCGGTTGCGGCAGACCGGCGAGCGGGTGTTCGTGCTCAAGCGCTGCCTGAACATCCTGCTGGGAGACACCGGGTGCGACGACGCGCTGCCGTCGCGGCTGCTGCTGCGGCTACACGATGGGCCTACGCGGGGCAGCGCGCCTGACATCACCCGAATGCTGGCGGAATGGCGTGACCTCCGCGGGTTCGACGAGCGAGGGCGGCCCGGCCGCGATCGATTGGTCGCGCTGGGTCTTGCGGGTATCGGTGAGGCGATTTTCGGGCGGGAGGCGACGGGTTGAATCAAGGACTCACCGGTCGCGGTGCGGCGTCGGCCCGATGAGTCCGGGCGAAGACTTCTTCCGGCGGGTCAAAGTAATCGCGGCTGAACCTGGCCACGAAGCGGCCATCCTCAACGTAACCGGAGTTCCAGGTGACGTCGAAGCTGAGCCAGCGGCCGTCGACCCATACCTGGTTCCAGGCGTGCAGTTCGTCTTCGCCGCCGGGCGGGATGGCGACGCCCGTCACCACCCTGGCCCGGAATCCGGCCGCTCGCAGCAGAGCGGCGGCGAGCACCGCGTAATCCTGGCACACTCCCCGGCGCAAGCTCAAGATGTCGGAAGCCCGCAAGATGGGCACGCCGACCTCGCCTTCGCCGTGAATTGCGGCCAACCGTTCCGTGTCGTACCGCACGTTTCTCGCCACCCAGTCATGAACGGCCAGCACCGCGTCGCGGCCGCGCCGACCCGCGGTCAGCGCCTGCGCCAACCCGTACACATCGGGGTGGTCGGAGTCGATCTCATAGGAGGTGGGCACCAGGTAGCGGGCTTCGCGGGACCAGTTGACCGCCCGGAACCAGTGGGTAAGCGTCCACTTCCAGGATACATGGGCGCCAAACTCACGGTAGTCGCTGACGACCGACAGGAGGACCACGTAATCGCCCGGCTCTTCGAACCACAGGTCGAAATCGAAGCGATGCTCGGTCAAGGACGCAAGGCGGGAGAACGCCGGCTCCTGCTCATCCATCAGCGAGGCCAGCGCCTGTCGGTCGGGCACCACCCCGCCGGCGAAGGCCGGCGGGACCGGATATAGACATACCTGCACCTTGACATAGGCCGGGTCAAGCACCCGGCCGGCCACGCGCAGCCGCAAGTCGGCGCCGATAAGGCCGGCACCCGGCTCGACAAGGTGCATCAGATCCCGCGCATTGGCTCCCTGGCCGAAGGGGGCGGCGGATAGGATGACGCCGCCCGCAGGAAGATGATGGGGGTTGGTGCTGATATGGATGGCCGGCCCCCGGGGGTCCCACGCCACGAAACTGCCCATGGCTTCGGCCACGAACCGGAGGGGAGCCATGACTCGCTCGCCGATCATTCGGGGTGTCGCCGGCAGGCGGACGGTCTGTCCATCCACCAGCGCCTCGCGGGCACCGACTCTCAACTGGATTCGCCGGGCACGATGGGCCACGGCGACTTCCTGCCGCTCGGGAACCCAGTCCACCCGCGCCCCCAGCGCCTCGGCCACCGCCCGCACCGGCACGAGGGTGTGCCCGTCAATCATGGCGGGCGGGATCGCCGGGCGCAACTCCCTGCCTTCGATCCACAGCGTGGGCGGGGAGGTCCCCGCACCAGCCGACGCGGCGGAGCCCACCAGGGCCAATCCGACGGCTACCGCCACCAGCAGTCGGCGTGATGCATGCATGCGGCATGCCCCCTCACAGCCCGTCCGAACGCACCTGGGTAATTTGTACGTTCAGGGGGCGGTTTCCTGCACATGGCGCCTGCTGCATCCTCCATCGCGTTGCCCCGGGGCAGGCCTTTCGAGGAACAAAGAGGTGACCGGCGTCGTCGGCTGAATTGACCGGACAGGAGCCTTGGAGGAGGTACTGAGGCAAGATGCGTTGCACCTGGAAATCCCGCCCCAAGCTGACGGCGATAGTCCTGTTCCTGGCGGTCGGCCTCGCCGCCGGCGCGTACTACTTCTGGTGGTTCCGACCGGCGCAGCCCGGCGCGCCGCCGGGTGCGGATCCGCATGAGACCTTCATGGAGGCGCTGGCCGTCTATCGCGAGGTGATCGGGGCTAACGACCCGGATCGGGTACGCGACATTCCGGACTACCCCATACTCCATCCGGTGGTCGGCGAGGCCATACGGATGCGAGAGAATGCGGCTCACTTTTTCGCTGAAACCAGGGGGCGCGCCGTCACCGGCGTCTCTTCAAGGGGCAACGTGTATGCCGCCCTGCAGTCGCCGCGGGATGGCGATACCGCAGGCAACCCCATCATCCTCGACATCTGGCACAACAGCAACCACTACACCCGCGCGATGATCAGGATCGTGGATGCCCGCGGCGACACCGTGGCGGAGACCTGGTTACCCGAGGTCTCTCACTGGAACATCCTCCTCCATCGCCATGAGCATCGGATCGCCTACCCGCTTCCTGCCACGCGGGAAGGATACGTTCACGTATATGCCCATGGCATCTTCGATGGAGAGGGTACCGAACTGCTGTTCCGCGTGCCGGTGGTGTTTGCCGAACACCGCTGACCGGACGGGAAACGGTAGGGGCGGGGTCCGAACCCGCCCC
>DOZU01000206.1:37703-48712 GCA_003517845.1 Clostridiales bacterium
TGACCGGTCAGCGGCCGGAGGCTTGACGAGCCGGGCGCTTGCGCCCCTTGCCCGGGGATTGTTTCTTGGCCGCGCCTTTGCGTGGCGGGGGGGAAGGTTCCGGCGCCGGAGGCGGAGGCGGCGGATCGATATGGCCGGGCAAGAGCAGCGAAAACCGCCGGAAACGGTGCCGTACGACGCCTTCTCGGGCTGGCTCGACGCGGGTCGCTCCCGAGCGCACGCGGGCTACCGCCGCCGCAGCTTCCGCCAGGAAGTCGGGGCCGAGCGGGGTGAGGTGGTGCCCGGGACACACCCGCGCAACCTGACCTGCATCCCTTGCCAATCGCTCGAGGCTGGCGAGTAATTGCTCCGGGTCGGACCCGTCGCCCCACGCCGAGATGGTGGCGGGAGCCAGGGTGTCGCCGGTGAACAGCGTGCCGCTGTTCTCATCCTGAAGGCAGAGGGCCCCGGTTGCGTGTCCCGGGGTATGGAGGATGCGGAGCCGCCGGCCTCCGAGTTCCATGAGGTCGCCTTCGTCGAGGAGGCGGGTGACCCGAGAAGGCAACACCGCGTACTTGAGGGGATCGAACCCGGCGGGCAAGGGCCCCCAGATCTTGTGCGGCAAGAGGGTGTCAGCCACTTCTTCTTTCGCCCAACCCCGTTCAACGCGAGGCGCCTCCGCCTGGTGGGCGGCAATCTCGCGGTAGTGGTGGTTGGCTCCACAATGGTGGTAGTCGGCGTTAGTGTTGACTACGATGATGGGCAGTCGGGTGAGCCGGTTTACCGCCGCCGGCAGGTCGCCGATGCCCATGCCCGTATCGATCAGCGCGGCGCGATCGCGGCCAAGCACCAGGTAGGAGATGACTTCCTCCAAGTGGTCGGGTTCGGATAGGCTCCATAGGCCCGGGGCGATTTCCTTCAACTCAAACCATGACCTCGTTGCCATCCGCTGCCCCTCCCCTCCAGTATTCCCATTCGCCGCCCGGCATGACGGAACCTGCCTGGAAAAATGTTGGAAGGCAAATCAGGCCAGGAAGCGCGACTTGCCCCGAGGTAGACTGCTGTTTACCCGTTGGCTTCCAAGAACTCGCGGACGGCGGAATGGAATCGCGCGAAGGGGATCCCAAGCGCCGTCTCGTAGCCCAACCGTCCCCGGTGTGGCGGGTTGAGGTAGTCGTGGTGGGGCAGAGGTCGATATGGTTCGCCTAGCCACCAGCGGCGGCGATCGAGGCAAAGCGCCATCGGCAGCCGGAGGTATCGGTACTGAGTGCGGTGACACCGCCAAAGGTCGTCCCACACCCGCCGATCATCGGGCCGGGGCGGCGTGCGCATGGCCGCGAGGGAGTTGGTGGCGAACCCGCCGATGAGTTGCCGCCTCCCCCGCGGTCCGGTGTTGATCGGGAACTCGTAGATGGGAGCGCTGAGGCGAATGCGGGCCGCTGCCTGGCTGACGGCGAAGTTGGCCACGTCGTGATCGGGGTGCCCGCCCTCGTATGCCGGGACGTATACCTCGGCAACGACCCGACTCTCGAGGTAGCCGGCTATGCCGCTCACTAGCTCTTCAAGATAGCCGAGGGTCCGCAGGTCGGGATAGTCCCAGAAGGTCAGCGCGCGTTCGGGCACGCCCAGCCGCGCCATCGCCGCCCGCGACTCCTGCCGTCGGACCTCCGGGGAAGGCGCGAGCAGGCCGGAGGTAAGCCACAGCGCCCCCACCTCCCGGCGGGATGCGACGAGGCGGCGGATGCGGGCGTTGATGAAGATCTCATCGTCGTTGTGAGCGAGGATGAATGCGGCGCTTCCCCCGGGGTCGGGGGGGCCTTTGCTGACGAGTGCCAAATCCTCGAACCTCCCGACGGGACGGCCAGCTGTTTCCGGGCGACCGGCGCGACCAGCCCCGATAGTTCTTATGCGATGACCAGGCGCGAAGTTCCGGTTGCTGGCCAAAACGCTTCGACATGGGGATCTTCTGCTCCTCTCCGCCGCATCGGCACGCTGCTTCCTGCCCACCGTAGACCCCCATGTCCCTCGGGGTGGCACGGGGATGCGGGAAGTTGATCTCAGTCAATGCGCCCGGTCGGCCCGCGCGCTAGACTGATGGCGAGAGGAGGCTGGAGGATGGCCAAGCGACTGATGGTGAAGATCGATGAATTCCTGTGTAACGGATGCGGGCTGTGCGTCCCATCCTGCGCCGAGGGGGCGCTCCAGATCGTGGACGGCGTGGCCCGGCTGGTCAAGGACAGCTACTGCGACGGCTTGGGCGCCTGCCTGGGCGAGTGCCCGCAGGGGGCCATCACCCTGGAAGAGCGGGAGGCGGACCTCTTCGATGCGCACGCCGTCGAGCAGCATCTGACGGCGCTGGGCCGCGCGACGGCGCCCGCCGCCCCTGCCGGCCTGCCCGCAGCGACCGACCGCCTCGAGCAGTGGCCGGTCCAGCTCCGCCTGGTGGGACCGCGGGCGCCCTTCCTGAAAGGACAGGACATCGTGGTGGCCGCCGACTGTGTACCCTTCGCGGCTGCCCGTTTCCATCGGGACTTGCGGCGTGGCCGGCCGCTACTGGTGAGTTGCCCCAAGCTGGATGACCCGGGAGAACTGGTCAGCCGGCTGGTCGACGTGGTACGGGAGGCCAGTCCCCGTTCACTCACGGTGGCTCACATGGAAGTACCCTGCTGTTTCGGCCTGGTGCGGCTCGTTCAGGAGGCGGTGGCGCGGTCGGGCAAGCGGATCCCCGTGCGGACGGTTGCGGTGGGCACGGGCGGCGAGATCGGCCCGGAGGTTGATGAGCGCGAGGCGGTCATGCCCGCCGGCCGCTGCGGGGCATAAGGGACGGTCCTGGCCGTGCGCGGGGGGATCAACCCAGGAGCTGGGACCCCTGCACTTTGGCCCAGGTATCGCGCAAGCTCACGATGCGGTTGAAGACGAGGCGGCCTTCCCGGCAGTCCACCGGATCGGCGTGGAAGTATGCCTGGCGAAGGAACTGGTAGCGACTGCCGGGAGTTGCCTCGGCCAGGGACGGTTCCAGCTGGCAGGCGGTCAAGACTTCCAGCGAGTGAGGACTGAGGTTGGCCGTGAAGTCCTGTCCTTCCGGGACTGCTTCCGGGTTGGCAGCGAGGAAGAGGTTGTCGTACAGGCGGACGGTGGCGGGTACGGCATGCCGGGCGGATACCCAGTGGACCGTCGCCTTGACCTTGCGCCCGTCGGTCGACTCTCCACTGCGGCTCGCGGGGTCGAACGTGCAGTGCAGTTCCCGGATCGTGCCGGTAGTATCGTCCTTCACCACGCTATCGCACTTGATGATGTAGGCGCCTTTCAAGCGGACTTCCCGTCCGGGTGCGAGCCGGAAGAACCTGGCGGGTGGGGTCTCGAGGAAATCTTCCTGCTCAATGTAGAGATCCCGGCAGAAAGGCACCCGGCGGGTGCCCGCCGCGGGGTCTTCGGGGTTGTTCTCGACCTGCATCCACTCGACCTGGTCTTGAGGGTAGTTGATGACGGTGACTCTCAGCGGCCTCAGTACCGCCATCGCCCGGGGCGCTCGGCGGTTCAGATCCTCCCGCGCACAGTGCTCCAGGAAGGCCAGGTCCACAACGCTGTCGTTCCTCGCCACTCCGATCTGCTCGCAGAAGGAACGGATGGCTTCCGGCGGGTACCCGCGGCGGCGCAGCCCCGCGATAGTAGGCAGACGGGGGTCGTCCCACCCGTTCACGTGTCTGCCCTCGACCAGTCGGCGCAGCTTGCGCTTGCTCATCATCGTGTGACTCATGTTCAGCCGGGCGAACTCGATCTGCCGGGGCCGGCCACGGGCGCCCGACAGGGCCGGGCACTCGACACTATCCAGCACCCAGTCGTACAGCGGCCGATGGTCGGCATACTCCAGAGTGCACACCGAGTGGGTGATGCCCTCCAGCGCGTCGCAAAGGGGGTGGGCGTAGTCGTACATGGGGTAGATGCACCAGCGGTCACCGGTGCGATGGTGCGGGGCGTAGAGGATGCGGTAGAGCACCGGGTCGCGCAAGTTCATGTTGGACGAAGCCATGTCGATCTTGGCGCGCAGCGTACGGGAGCCTTCCAGGAACTCTCCCGCTCGCATGCGCTCCAGCAGATCGAGGTTTTCCTTGACCGACCGGTTCCGGTAAGGGCTGTCCCGGCCCGGCTGGGTGAGGGTTCCGCGGTGGCTTCGCATCTCCTCCTGGCTCAGGTCACAGGCATAGGCCTTGCCCTTCTCGATCAGTTGCACCGAGAAAGCGTATATGGGTTCGAAGTAGTCCGAGGCGAAGAAGAGCCGGTCGCCCCAGTCCGCTCCCAGCCACTTCACGTCGTCGATGATCGATGTGACGAACTCCTCCTCCTCCGCTGCGGGATTCGTATCGTCGAAACGCAGATTGAACAGCCCGCCATTCCTGACCGCAAGCCCGTAGTTGAGGATGACGGCCTTGGCGTGGCCGATGTGCAGGTATCCGTTGGGCTCCGGGGGGAAACGGGTATGCACCCGCCCATCGTTGAGCCCCTCCGCCAGGTCCCGTTCGATGAGATCCTGGATGAAATTGGCCGGCGGGCGATTGACGTCGTCTGCCATGGCACATGCTCCCTTTATCCCAGTAATATGGCCGCCGTCGCGACACGGTCACGGGCGTATCGCGGCCACCGTGATGGTCGCATCGTGGTCGTGCTCGCGCCCACCGCCAGGGCCACGGGTGTATCGCGACCACCGTAGGGGCGGGTTCGGAACCCGCCCCTACATCACCGCAATTCTGCAAACCAGGCGGTGCATCCTGCTCTGGTCCACTGCCTCCGGCCGGGGACGGACGTCACCGCGCCCCGGGCATAATGGCTGCTAACTATCGAGATCGGCGCTTGACACCCCCGGGGTACGCGACCTACAATGAGACAGTGGTGCTACGGAGGAGATGGACCGTGACGGTACTGGCACGCCGCCGCCGCGTCCGGTTGGCGGTTTCCGGCCTGGTCCTGGCCATCCTGCTCGGCGTGGGAGCAGTGGCCGGAGTGTTGCGGGAACGAAGGGGAAACGAAGCGACGCTGGTGACCGTCGAACGCGTTGGTCGTTCCCGCGTGGAAGCGGTGGTGAGCGCCATGGGCACCCTTCGCCCCGGCGAGGAAGCCCGGGTCCGCGCGCCGATGGCCGGGACGATCGAACAGCTTCTGGTCAGCAGCGGTCAGAAGGTCCTTGCGGGCGATGTCCTGATCCTCTACCAGCGGGATGCCCTCGAGGCCAGCCTGCGGGAGGCCGGGTTGCGGGTGAGCGAAGCGCTCTCGCGACTGGCGGCGCTCGAGCTTCAACTCCGGCTGGAGGAAGCCATCTTCGCGCGGGAGCGGGAGCAATCCCAGGCAAGACTGCGCCAAGTCAAGGTCGCCTACCAGGATGTGCAGGGATTGCACCCAACCGACTCGCGGCGAGTGCAGGCGGCTGAGAATCTGACCCAGGCCGAGGCCGAGTATGAGCTGCTCAAGCTCCGGCAGGAGGGACGGCGCATCCTGCCGGAAGCGATGGCCGCGGCCCGGGCGGCGCTGATGGCAGCCCGGCGCGCGGAGGCGGCGGCTCAGACGCAGTTGGCGCGGGCAACGGTCGTGTCACCCATTGACGGCACCGTGTTGACGGTGGCGGTAGAGCCGGGGGCACCGGCTGCGACCGGGGCCTTGCTGGCGACGGTGGCCGACCTCAGCCGACTCCGGGCGGAAGTGCGAGTGGACGAGTTGGATGTGGGGCGGGTGCACGTGGGTCAGTCCGCCGTCGTGTATCCCGGTGCCTTCCTCGAGGAGGGGTTCCCGGGGACGGCCGAATCGGTCGCCCCGGCGGCGGAACTGGAAGGACGCGCCGCGCGGTTTCTCGTGACCATCCTCCTCGACAACCGGGAAGGCCGATTGCGGCCAGGTATGACGGTCGATGCCCACCTGGTCGTGGAACGGGCGGAGGACGTGCTCAGCGTCCCCCTGCAGGCAGTGCTGGGGGAGGGAGAGCAGCAAGCCGTGCTGGTCCTTGCAGGAGAGGCTATCGAGCGCCGCCTCGTGCTGAGCGGAGTCCGTGGCACCACCCGGGTGGAGATCCGCTCCGGAGTGGCCGAGGGCGATTCGGTGGTGGTGGGACCGCTGCATCTGCTGGACCGGCTGGCTCCCGGAGACCGGGTTCGGGCGGCGGACGGCCGGTGAGCGCTCCGGGGCCCCTGCTGAGGTTACGAGATGTGGGGAAGACCTATCCGGGTGCCGTCCCCGTGGCCGCGCTCGCCGACATCCAACTCGAGGTGAACCCGGGCGAGTTCACCGCCGTGATGGGCCCGTCGGGATCGGGGAAGTCCACCCTGTTGCACATCCTCGGCTGTCTCGACCGGCCAAGCCGGGGCGAGTATCACCTCAGCGGGCGGGCAGTCGGCTCCCTGGGCGACGCGGACCTGGCAGCCGTCCGTAACCGCCATATCGGCTTCGTCTTCCAGAGCTTTCACCTCCTGCCGCGGCTCACGGCGCTGGAAAACGTCGGCCAGCCCCTGATCTATGCCGGGGCAGGTCCGGCGGAGCGACGGCGGCGAGCGCTGGCCGCGCTGGACGAGGTGGGACTGACGGCCCGGGTTCACCACCGGCCGCCGCAGCTCTCGGGCGGAGAACGGCAGCGGGTGGCCATCGCCCGCGCGATCATCAATCGGCCGGCCATCATCCTGGCCGACGAACCCACGGGCAACCTCGACAGCCGTTCGGGCTCCGAGGTGATGGGCATGCTGTTCCGGCTGCACCGCTCAGGCACCACCGTGATCCTGGTCACGCACAATGCCAATCTGGCGGAGCAGGCCGGCCGCTTGATCCGGATGCATGACGGCCGGGTGGTCGAGGATACAGGGGGTGCTCGGCAGTGAGGCTGGTGGAGGCGGGCCGCCTGGCCCTGGGAAGCCTGCGGGGCAACGCCCTCCGATCCGGCCTCACCATGCTGGGCATCATCATCGGCACGGCCGCGGTCATCGCGGTCGTCGCCATCGGTCAGGGCGGGCAGGCTGCCGTCCTGGGGGAGATCCAGGGATTGGGTTCGGATCTCCTGTGGGTCTATCCCCGCCCGCCCGATGAGGCCAATCCTTTCGCCCGCGCCCAGCGCCTGCACATCGATGACCTGGAAGCGATCGAGCGGCAAGCTCCTTCGGTCTTCGGGCTCACACCTCAGATCGGCGTCAGCCTCCCCGTCCAGCGGGGGAGAGAAACCCGCTCGTCGTCCGTCCACGGCGTGAGTCATGTCTTCCCCGGGGTGCGCAATGTCCAGGTGGCGGCCGGCCGGTGGTTCAGCCGGCACGAGGTACTGGCCAACGCTCGGGTGGCCGTACTCAGCCCCGCATTGGCGTCAGAGCTATTCGCGGTTCAGGAACCGCTGGGCGCATCCGTCCGGATAGATGGCGTGACCTACCTGGTCGTCGGCGTGGTGGAACCGTTTCGCCGGGGCATGTTCGGCGACGAGTTCGGCGAGGCCAGCCTGTTCGTGCCGTACACCACGTTACAGCGGCAGCGCGGCCGTACCGACATCGCGATGGTCTGGGTGAGGGCGATCACCGGCGACGCCGTGCCGGAGGCCGCGGCCGAGATCCGGCGCGTGCTCGCCGCCCGCCACGGTCCCGACCGCTTCCAGGTGGAAACCCTCGAGCAGGTCCTCGATGTGGTGCGTAACGTCACCGGGGTGCTCACCACCGTCATCGGCGGCATAGCTGCCATCGCCCTCCTGGTGGGCGGGATCGGCATCATGAATGTGATGCTGGTGTCGGTGGTGGAACGCACCCGGGAAGTGGGGTTGCGCAAGGCTATCGGCGCTCGCCGGACGGACATCCTCCTGCAGTTCCTGGTGGAAGCAGTGCTCATGGCCGTCACCGGCGGTCTGCTCGGCATAGCGGTCGGCGCGGGCCTGGTGACCTTCGTGGGCCGCCTGGCCAACTTGCCCGCGCTCATCTCCCCCGGTTCGGTGACCCTGGCCATTGGCTTCTCGGCGCTGGTGGGCATCGTTTTCGGCGTGTATCCCGCAGTACGCGCAGCCTCGCTCGACCCCATCGACGCGCTGCGCCACGAGTAGGCCCGCATGCCCCGCGGCAATCAGTCAGCGGGCCTGTTCGTCAGGTACCCAGGTCGCGTTGGACGAAGCGGGCGAGTCCGTAGGCCGCCACCAGCAGACCGAGCCCCAACAAGATCAGCAAGGGTGCCGCCCGGAAGCCGTGTTCCAGCGGCCCATAGCCTACCCCGTGGTAGAAGGGGGAAAGGTCCGCGAGGCCTTCCAGCCGTTCGGCCAGCGGTACCAGTGCATTCCACAGGTAGCTGATGCCTGCCAGGCCCGTACTCAGACCCACCGCCAAGCCCGGCCTCCCGAACGCGGACCCGATGGCCAGGGCGACCGTGCCGAACAGGAGGGCCAACGTCCACACGCTGAGGCAGGCGGCGGCCAGCTTTCCCGGGTCAAGATCCATGCCCACTTGCACGGCGCCAATCCAGGTGCCCAGGAACAGGGAGACCGCGCTTGCGGCCAGAGCGAACTTGACCGCGCCCAGTTTTGCCAGGAAGAAATCGACGCGGGATATCGGCTGGGCCATCACCTGCTCCAGGGTGTGCCGCTCTTCCTCGCCGGCCACCGCATGCGCACCCAGATAGACTGCTTGCAGGATGAGGACCCAGGGCACGAAGAACGCGAACAGGTTGGCGAAGAGATAGCCGGCAGGAGTGCCCAGATCAATTCCCCCGGCCATGCCGAACAGACCCATCAACTCGGGAGGGAGGCTTTGCAGCAGTCGCTCGAAGTCGGCCATGCCCGCCTCCACCGCGGGGAAGAAGAGCACGGTCACATACGCCGTCGCGGCGAGGCCCACGGCGTATCCCAGCATGCCATTCCGGGCGAAGCGCAGCGTCTGCGCGAAGACCGCCATGGTCGAGTGCATGGCTATATCCCCCCGTATAGGGCCATGAAGACTTCTTCCAACTCCGGCTCTTCCACTACCAGGTCCTCCACCCGGCATTGCGCCAGCCGCCGGATCAACTGATCGGGCGAGCCCTGCAGCATGGCGGTCAGGACATTTCTGTCCAGCTGTATGCCGCTGATCCCGGCGAGGTCGGGGAAGACGCCGGGAGGCGGATCGGCGAACCGGACTCGCACCCGGCGAAGGGCCCGTCCGCGCAGGCCGGCGATGGTCTCGACCGCCGTCAGTTTCCCCTCGCGGACGATGGCGACCCGGTCGCACAGGGCCTCCACTTCCTGCATGATGTGTGAGGAGAGGAACACGGTCGCCCCGTTGGCGGCCGTCTCCCTGATCAGTTGGCGGAACTCCTGCTGTAGCAGGGGATCGAGCCCCGAGGTGGGTTCATCGAGGATCAGGAGTTCGGGCCGGTGCATGAATGCCTGCACCAGCGACAGCTTCTGCCTGTTACCCCGGGACAGGCTCCGGATGGGCCGGGACAGGTCCAGGATGAACCGGTCGGCGAGGGCGCGGACCCGGCTCCAGTCCACGCCGCCGCGCAAGGCCGCCAGGTAACGGAGCTGGTCGCCGCCCCTCAGGTTCCCGTAATGCTCGACGTCCCCGGCGAGATAACCCACCCGGCGACGGATGGCCAGGCTGTTCCGCGAAGGGACCATGCCCAGCACCAATGCCGTGCCGCGGGTCGGGCGCAGCAGGTCCAAGAAGATGCGGATGGTCGTGGTCTTGCCTGCGCCGTTGGGTCCCAGGAAGCCGAATACCTCGCCAGCCTTCACTTCCAGATTCAGATCGAGGATGCCCCGCGCCCGTCCGTAATACTTGGTGAGACCTTCGGTACGGATCACCGCCATCGCCGTCAACTCCTGTTCATCATCATCTGAAGTTTCGATATAAGCCTGCTCCCCCTGGCGGGGCGCCGTCCAGACCGTGACGCCGGCTCTGGCGACTCCGGCCCCAAAGTAGCCGGGACTCTCCACTCCACAGGTGTTCTTCAATCCGGGGCGAATATCTCGATATACTCCCTGGCGACTCCCGCCGTTTCGGGACCGGACAGGCCGGACCCCGGCGACAGCTCGACCGCCTCGCACTGCCGGCCAACGAACCGGCCGGGCGCCTCAGTCGGAGACGGGTGCCCGCCGCAGTACGAGCCAGACGATGGCCGCCATAGTCAACTCCAGTATGCCGGCGACGGCGAAAGGCAGCCAGCGGGCAAGGTCATACAGGACGCCCGCCGGTGCCGCCCCGATCATCATCCCCAACATGATCAGCGTGCTGGTGAGACCCAGGAAGCGGCCACGGCAGGCGGCCGGCACCGCTTCGGCGGTAAGGGCGCTGAGCGCCGGGCCGTTGAAGGTGATCACCAGCCCCAGCAGAAAAAAGCCCAGGTAGGCGAATTCAAGACGGGGAGCCCAGGGGAGCGCCGCGAAGGCGACCGAGCCGAAGAGGAAGCTGGCCAACGTTATCGGGAGGCGCCCGTGGCGATCGGCCAGTATGCCGCCACTGAGGCTGGCGGCCATGGCGGCAATGGACGAGAATGTGCCCACCAGCCCCACCGACAGCCAGGTGGCTCCGAAGTTGTCCACGACCAGCAGGGAACTTACTGGTCGTAGCAGGCCCATCTCTACGCCGCAAAGGAACCAGAGGAGAGACGCTCCCGCCGCCACCCGAGCCGTCTTTCCCCGGTAGATCGCCAGCAACGAGCCGGATCCCCCGCGGGGTTCAGCGCCGGCGGGTGCCGGCCCAGACGTCGCGTCCGGCCGAAGGTTCTTCGCGAGCAGGGTCGAGGCGGCAGCGAAGGGCACACCGGCCAGCAAGGCGGCCTTCGGACCGAAACGGTCGCCGAGGAGTCCACCTCCCGGTGGGGCAACGGTTCCGGCAGCCATCCCAAAGGTCTCCCACAACCCGAAAGCGGTGGCCCGATTGGCGGTCGTGGTCTGCCGCGCGACCAGCGCTGACAGGGCGGGGAAGGTCATGAGGCCCAGCCCCCATGCGAGGGCAACGAGCGCAAGAAAAGGCGGTGAGCGACTGATCAGGAGCAAGGCCAGGCCGATCAGATTGAATGCCCGGCCGGCGATGATCACCGGCCGGGCGCCCACTCGA
>DOZU01000139.1 GCA_003517845.1 Clostridiales bacterium
CCCCTGCCCGTATTCGACCTGGTCCTCGGTCGCGCCAAGAATCTGGAGGTCGCGGCATGAAAGGCTTCCTGCTGGCCGCCACCGAGACCGGCCTGGGTTTTGACCGGGTGTGGGCGATGGTTGAGCCGGCCTGCCCCCTTGGCCGGGAAGCGAAGGGGCGTGCCCGGCCGTTCTTGCCCGGACAGGAGCCGGAACTGGAGGCGGAACTGGCCCGGGTCGACGCGGCCCGGCAGGCGTGGGATCTCGCCCCCTCACTGGCCCGCAGCTTACATGGGCGGCTGGCCAGGCTTCGCGACTTGCAGGGTTCGGTCGCCTCCGCCGTCCGCGGGGCCACCCTTGACGTGGTGGAGCTATATGAGTTGAAGCGGCTGGCGCGGCTGTGCGAGGAGATCGAGGACTTGCTAGCACGCTTGCCCTGGGAGCGTCCGCCGGAACTCACGCTCCGCGACTTGACCGCGATCGTCCGACTGCTCGACCCGCGCGGTACGGGCAGTCCCGGGTTCTTCGTGGGCGACGAATTCTCGGCCGCCCTGGGCCGCGTGCGCCGGCGAAAGCGGGCTTGCGAGCTGAGTTTGGCCGAGGAGCGGCGGGAACAGGCGGCCGCCGTCGCGCGGCGGGTTGGCCAAGAGCCCGGCGCAGGAGGGGAACTGGCGGTGGCTGCGGCCGATGCCGAGGGGCTGGCGGCCGCGCATCGGGACCCGGACTTGCTGGCAGTGCGGGAAGCCGGCGGTCATGCCTATTTCCGCTTGCGTCCTGGGCCCCGGGCCAGGGAAGGCGAGGAGTTGCTGGCCCACCTCCGGGAACACGAACGACAGGAAGAGGCGAAGGTACGTTCGCGGTTGTCCCGGAGCGTCGCCCGCCGGGGGCCGGATCTGCTCCACAACCTGTCGGTGCTGGGCAGAGTGGATTTCCTGTTCGCGCGGGCCCGGCTCGCCCGGGAGATAGATGGGAGGCGGCCCGTCCTCCGGCCGCCCGGCGAGGGACTGGCCATCGCCGACGGCCGCCATCCCGTCGTGGAGGCGTCGCTCAAGGGGACCGGGCGCCGGTTCACCCCGCTCACGGTGGAGTTGGCGCCGGGGGCGGCCGTGCTGACCGGGCCCAACATGGGCGGAAAGACCGTGGCCCTGCGGACGGTCGGCCTGGCCGTGGCCATGGCCCAGATGGGCCTCCTGGTCCCCGGCCGCCTGGCATGGTCGCCGGTTGCCTTCATCTTCTACGGCGGTCAGGAAGAGGAGAGCCGCCCCGGCCTGAGTGCCTTCGCCATGGAAGTGACGCGGCTGCGCGAGCCGCTGGCGCGGCGGGATGAGGGAGGACTGCTCCTGCTTGACGAGTTCGCCCGCGGCACCAACCCGCGGGAAGGCCGGGCCCTCTCGGCCGCCGTCCTCCGGAGGCTGGCGGGAAGCCCGAGCCAATGTTGCCTGGCGACCCACCACTCCGGGGTGGCGGAACTGGTAGGCATCCCGCACTGGCAGACCCGGGGACTGCGGGGAGAGGCGCTGGCCGACGTCCACCCCGCTGCCGGAGCGGCGTGGTTGTACGAGCACATGGATTACCGGTTGGAGCGAGTATCGCCGGGGACCCGCGCTCCTCGAGAAGCGTTGCTGGTAGCCAGGCTGTTAGGCCTGGATGAAGAAGTCGTCGCCCTGGCCGAGACGTACTTGCAGGCGAGGACGGATGAGGGTGAGGCGGGAGCAAGATGAAGGAGCGACCTGCGGCCATACCGGCCGACCTTGAGCTGGACTGGAGGCTGGTGAGCGAGGCCAGGGAAGATGCCCGGGCCATCGCCCGCGAGGTGCTCGACCATGTCCGGGAGCACACCACCACCAGCATGGAACGGGCCGTCTTGCGGCTGGCCGGCATCGACGGCGTGGATGCCGAGGGCACGCCGCTGCCCAATATCCTGGTCGAGCAGATGGGTTCAGGTCTCGGGTACGGCGCCGCCTACTGGCTGTTCAACGCGATTGCGGCCACCGGCCGGGATCCGATGGCGGTGGCCGGGGCGGTCGCCGAGGGCCGGATCGACCTCACCCGCGTACCTTCGGCCCCGCCGGATCGGGTTCGGGAGCTGGGTAGGGCTGCGGCCCGGGCAGCGGTAGCGGCGGTCGACGCGCGCCGGCGGGAACGGGAAGCCTTCGTGGGAAGGCTGGGCAATCCGCCTTCCCCCTGGCTGTATGTCATCGTGGCCACCGGCAACATCTACGAGGACGTGGTCCAAGCCCGATCGGCCGCCCGGATGGGGGCCGACGTCATCGCCGTCATCCGCTCGACCGGGCAGAGCCTGCTGGACTATGTCCCCTATGGCCCGACGGTCGAAGGTTATGCCGGTACCTACGCCACCCAGGCCAACTTCCAGGTGATGCGGGAGGCGCTCGACGGCGTATCGCAGGAAGTGGGCCGCTACATCCGGCAGGTCAACTACGCCTCCGGCCTGTGCATGCCGGAAATCGCGGCGATGGGCGCGATGGAACGCCTGGACATGATGCTGAACGACGCCATGTACGGCATACTCTTCCGGGACATCAATCCCCGCCGGACGTTGATCGACCAGTACCTGTCGCGGCGGATCAGCGCCCGGGCCGGCCACATCATCAACACCGGAGAGGACAACTACCTCACGACCGATGATGCTTACGAGGCGGCCCACACGGTGATCGCATCCCAGTTCATTAACGAGCAGTTCGCATTGTCGGCGGGGCTCAGGCCGGAGCAGATCGGCCTCGGGCACGCTTTCCAGATGGACCCGGAGATGACCGACGGCTTGCTGGCGGAGATCGCCCAGGCCGCTCTGGTCCGGGCGTTATTCCCCGGGTGCCCCATCAAGTTCATGCCGCCGACCAGGTACAAGACGGGCAACATCTTCCGCGCTCATCTGCAGGATGCGCTGTTCAACCTGGTAGGGGTGATGACCGGCCAGGGCATCCAACTCCTCGGGATGCCCACCGAAGCCCTGCACACCCCTTTTGTGGGCGACCGTTACCTGGCGATCGAAAATGCCCGCTACGTGATGAACAACGCGCGCGGTCTGGGGCAAGAGCTGGCCCTGCGACCCGGGGGCCGCATCGGGCGGCGGGCGGGCGAAGTGCTGGAGCGGGCGGCGGGCCTGCTGGGGGAGATCCGCTGCCTGGGGTTGTGGGAAGCCTTGGAACAGGGCTTCTTCGCCGGAGTGCGCCGCGACCGGGAAGGTGGCAAGGGGCGCGAAGGGGTGGTCCTCCGGGAGTCCGACTACTTCAATCCGTTCCTGGAGGCACTGGAGGGAGACGGCGGCAATGGTTGAAGTTGAAGGAGTACGCCCTTACGGCGACCGCCGGGACGACGGGGCGGTTCAGGTCAGCTTC
>DOZU01000160.1 GCA_003517845.1 Clostridiales bacterium
GTGTCCACCGCGCCCGCTCCCAAGCGGGACGCCAGATTCCGGTCCAAGGCGGTGGGCGTCCCCCCCCGCTGAATGTGTCCGAGGATGATGATGCGCATCGGGAAGCCCGTCCGCTCCGTGATCTGCGAGGCAATGTCATAGGCATTGCCCACGCCCTCGGCGAGGATCACGATGGAATGGCGCTTGCTCCTGGCCCTGCTCCGGCGCAGACGCAGGCAAACCTCGTCAAGATCGGTGGGGATCTCGGGCAAGAGGATGCTCTCCGCTCCGACCGCCAGCCCGGAGGCCAGCGCCAAGAAGCCGGTATCTCTTCCCATGACCTCCACCACGAAGGTGCGTTCGAGCGCCTCGGCGGTATCCCGGATCTTGTCCACGGCATAGCAGATGGTGTTGAGCGCCGTATCGAAGCCGATGCTCAACTCGCTAAAAGGCACGTCGTTATCGATTGTGCCGGGGATCGCCAACACGCGAACCCCGCGTTTCGCCAACTCCATGCATCCCCGCATGGAGCCGTCGCCCCCGATCACGATCAGGCCTTCGATCCCGAAATCCTGGAGGGTGTTCACCGCCAGCTGCTGGCCCTCCCGGCTCTTGAACTCATCGCTACGCCCGGTCAGCAGCATGGTCCCGCCACGGTAGATGATGTCGGCGACCGAACCCACATCCATGGGCACGACATCTCCGGACATCAGACCCAGGAATCCTCGCCGGATGCCGAACACCGTCGAACCCCGAAAGATCCCCGCGCGGACGACCGCCCGAATGGCGGCATTCATGCCCGGAGCGTCACCGCCGCTGGTCAACACGCCTATTCGCAAAGATTCGATACTCCTTTCCCGCCTTCTGTCCGCTATTTTTGGGGAGCAGCGGCCAGCGGCCCCGGCCCGTGGAGGATCCGCCCCATCGCCAGAGTGAGGAACACCGCGCCGTCATCGTCGAGCACGCCCAAGTCGGCATCCATCCCCGGCCGTAGGGCGCCCTTGCGCTCTCCAAGACCCAGGTGCCCGGCGGCATTGGTGCTGGTCAAGCAGACCGCTTCCTCAGGGCTGAAGCCCCATTCCCGCAAATTGCGGAACGCGCCGCTCAGGGGCACCACGGATCCTGCCAGCGAACCCGAGTGCTTCAGGACGGCGGCTTCGGCCGTGAGCACGGCCCGCCCTCCATATAGATCGTATTCGCCGGGAGGGCAGCCGGCCAGAGGGGTAAGATCGCTGACCGCCGCTACTCGGGTTATCCCTTTGGCCCGGCAGAGGAGGCGAACGACCGCGGGGTGGACGTGCCGGCCGTCGGCGATCACCTCGGCCAGCACCTCGTCTCGATCGAGCACCGCGCCCAGCACCCCCGGGTCGCGGTGGTGTAGCGGGCGCATGGCATTGAAGGTATGGGTTGCATGCGTCGCTCCGGCGGCGACAGCCGCCATTGCTTCTTCCTGGTCGGCATCGGTATGCCCGATGCCGGGGATGATCCCCCTGGCGCGCAGCCAGCGGATGGCCGGCAGCGCCCCCGGCAGTTCGGGCGCGAGGGTGAAGATGCGAAGGGTGTCCCCGGCCGCAGCGTGCAATCGCTCAAGTTCCTCGAGATCCGGCAGGCGGAGACAATCCTCGGCTTGCGCTCCCCTGCGCCCCCGCGCGAGGTAAGGCCCTTCCACGTTGCAGCCCAACACGCGCGCTCCCGGCCAGCCCGGCTCAGTCGAGCGCCGCGTGGCCTCCGCCACCGTCGCCACCGCCCGAACCAGCTGCGGGGACGGGGCCGACGCGGTGGTGGGGCAATAGGCGGTCACGCCCCATTTCCCGAGCAGCCGGGACAGCCGCTCGAGGACTTGCAGGTCCGCCGCCATCACGTCGAGTCCCATCGCGCCATGCAGGTGGAGATCGATGAAGCCGGGCACGGCCAGGCGGCCCGCTGCGTCAATGTGGCATGCACCCGCCCCCTGAACGATATCCCGGGGACCGATGCCGGCGATGCGGCCGCCTTCGACCATGATGGAGCAGGGTCTCACCCCTTCGGCGGTGACGGCTCGCACATCGCTGATGACGAGCATGGCTCGCTCACCTCATTCCGGCCGAGGGCCGGGCAGGGAGTCCGCTCGGACCCCGGCGCCAAGCAAGGTCATGAAGCCGACCGGCGAGCGACCGAATCAGGTCGAGGTGGGCCAAACGGCCGCGCCACTCGGGCGGGATACCCGGTTCGCCATAGAAAGCCCCGGCCAGCTGGCCGTAAACCGCCCCGGTGCTATCGGCATCGTCACCGAGATTCACCGCCAGCAATGCTCCCTCACGAAAGGAGCGACCGCGGAAGAAGGCCCACAAGGCCGCTTCCAGAGAGTGAACGACATAGCCGGCACCCCTGATTTCCGGGGGCTCCTTGCGGCGAAAGGAGCCGGACGCGATATCCGCTATGCGAGGCGCGAGCGGTTCCTCTTCCCATAAGCCGGTAACGGGCGTATAACGGTCCCCCATCAGCTCTTCGCGGCTGGCCCCGCGGATGGCTCCCACCAACAAGCCGGCCAGATAGCGGCAGGCATCAGCCGCCTCGTCCGCCCCGTGGGTCACGCGCGAACTGGCCATGGCCAGAGCGATCGCCTCGCGCGGGCGACGCGCGTAGGCCATGGCGACCGGTGCCAAGCGCATGATCGACCCGTTGCCGGCCGATAAAGGGTCCGGAGGCGCCTCCAGGGTGCCGGATTGTTCGAAGCGCATGAGGGCAAGGCGAGTTGCGTTGCCGATATCCATGCACGCGCCGGTGCTGGAGAGATACCCTTCCCGGAACCACCGGCAGTAGCGGCGGAGCTGGTCCTCGGGGTCAAAGTTCGACCGCTCCACCAGGCTTTCCGCCAGGCAGAGCGCCATGGACGTGTCGTCCGTCCACTGCCCCGGGGCGAGCCGATAGGGCCCGCCACCGACCAGATCCGTGAGCGGACTGAAGGTGCCCGGGGTCTGGAACTCCAGGCTTGTGCCCAGGGCGTCCCCGACCGCCAAGCCGACCAGGCTTCCGAAATACCTTTCCCGGATCTCGGATTGAGCCCCACTCGCCGACAGGTCAGCTCCCACGGCGCCACCCCCTGAACCGCGCGGTCAAGAGATTCCCTGCGCCCGGGGGAGATCTCCTGCCGTCGACTCTGCTCGAGTCCCGAGCAATCTGCCGGCGGCCCGGCCTCAGGCCAGCCGCAGCCAGGTGAGTATGGCGAGAGACAGGGCCAGTGCGGCCAAGGGGACCAGGTACTCACGATAGAGTGCGGACAGCCTGACCTTGAAGTATTCGACCGTCAGCACCTGGCATAGATGGAGCGGAGAAATCAGGTAGGCGAAGAAACTGGAGGTGAAGACCAGTACGGCCACAGCCGGACCCGCCTCCGGGGCGACAAGCGGCAGCAACAAGGGATAGGTGATGGCGATGCTGGCGTTCTGGGATGCGCTGACGAAACTGATGAGGAAGGGCAGGCCGGCCGCCATCGCCATGACGGGCAGTCCCCCGTCCACGAGTCCATCAACCAGCACGGTGACGACCGCGGTCTCGGCCAAGACGTCGCGGAAGGCTATCACCGCCCCCATGGCCAGGACCAGCCACCAGTCGACGCCGTCGCGAAGCAGGCGGCTGACGCGAAACCGGGGATGGCGCCACCCGAGGAAGATGGCGAGTAGCACGGCAATGGCGAGCGACGAGCTGATGGGCATCCTGAACCCTACAGGGAGGATCAGGCCGAGCAGGAGCGGTGATCCCCGGAAGAGGAAGGTTCCCAGCATCCGGACTCTGGCGCTTCGGTCGGGACCCTGGACTGGCAGGGTGCGCGGTCCATAGAGATAGCGCAGATAGCCGGCGGCGAGGAAGGTGACGGCCAATGGCAGCTGGAGACCCGCGAGCCGATACACCGACATATCGGCAAGCTGGGCCGCAAGGATGAGGCTGGGGGCAAAGGGGAATATCAGGAACCAGGCATGCCGGAAGATGATGTTGATGGCAGCCCGCCTCGCTGGCGTGAGGGAAAGGGAGTCGCCCATGGCATCCACAAGGGGAGCGGCGATGACGGCGGCCCCGGGGGCGGGGAGGAGTCCGACGAGACTCGGGATAGCGGCAAGGCTCAGCCGGTCATCCCGCAACAGCCCGGTAAGAGCGCCGAGCATGTCCCGCAGCAGATCCGAGCGCTGAAGGATCCGGTTGAGCAAAGTGATCAGGGCCATGACCACCATGAGTCCCCGCGCGATGGGGGAAACCAGGGCGTTCCCGATCACAATGAACGTCCTGGCCGGGCCCAAGCCCAGGGTGAGGCCGAGTACGATCGAGCCCGCCAGCATGGCTAAGCCCAGGGGCAGCCGGCGGTTGGCCAGGATGGCGATCAGGGTGAAGCTAACCAGGAGACCGATGGACGGGACCAGCATCGGCGAGAGTTCGCTCCCTCATGGCCGGGGCGTCCGTTCGCCGACGGCCGGCTACGCATCTATCTTTCACCGTACGCCGGGGCGAATTCCTCCTGGCCCGGCCAGGCGGGGGGAGGAAAGTCTGCTCCAGCCGTCGAATGACCGGGCAAACTGAGGACTGGGGACCGCTAGGGGAGCCCTTGGGGGCTGAGAAGGCGACGCATGTCGCCGACCCTGGAACCTGAACTGGGTAATACCAGCGTAGGGAAGTGGCCCTGGAGGCGTTATCGCCCGGGCGGCCCCCTGGTTGAGGAGGTTTCGCCCGTGGTTGCATATGTTGGTCGCCGTCTGCCCCTGAGAGCCGTGGCGGAAGCAGGGATGCTGATCGCTCTGGCCACGGTCCTGTCTTTCATCAAGATCTACACCCTCCCCCAGGGAGGATCGGTCACCGCAGCCAGCATGGTGCCCATCCTGCTGTTCGCCGTTCGCTGGGGGCCGGGACCGGGAATCCTGGCCGGTGCCGCTTACGGGCTGGTCCAGCTATGGGTGGAGCCGTTCATCCTGCATCCCGCTCAGGTGGTGCTGGACTATCCGCTCGCCTTTGGACTGCTGGGACTGGCCGGTCTCTTCCCCGCCCGCCCGGCGCTGGGCGTCATGACCGGCATGATCGGACGGTTCCTGAGTCACTGGTTCTCCGGATTCATCTTCTTCGCCGCTTTTGCCGGCGATCAGCATCCGATGCTGTACTCCGCCATATACAACGGCAGCTACCTTCTGCCGGAGTTGGCAATCAGCGCCCTTCTAGTTGCCCTCATCGCCCCGGCGCTGAAGGCGAAGCTGGCCCGGGTTGCCTGACCCCGCCGTCATCCTGGTGGCGGCAGGACCGTTGGCCGACCTCGGGGACGTGGAGCGGCGGCTCGCCCGCGAGCATTGGCCGAGCGCGTTTGTCGTGGCGGCCGACGGCGGCTACGCCCACTGCCTGGCCATGGGGCTACGACCTGACCTGGTGGTCGGAGACCTTGACTCGCTGGAGCCCGCGGCTTGGTCCCGGCTCGAGGCGGCCGGCATCCCCTTGCTGCGGCTGTCCCGGGACAAGGACCGGACCGACCTGCAGGCGGCGCTGGACGAAGTGGTCCGGCGACCGCCCGGACGCCTCATCGTGCTGGGCGCCCTCGGCGGGCCCCGGCTCGATCACGGCCTCTCCGCGGTCTACGCCGGCATCCCTCTGGCCCGGCAGGGATGGCAAATCGAATACCTGGGTCGCCGGGAGCAAATCTGGTTGATCGCCGGACCCGGCGGCCTGCAACTCGACCCCCGGCCTGGTCATTACCTCTCGCTGATCCCGCTCACCGAGGAAGCATCGGGTGTGGTCATTGAAGGGATGCGCTGGGAACTGTCGGGGGTCAGTTTGCGCTGGGGCGATTCCCGGGGGGTGTCCAACGAGTTCAGCGATCGCCCCGCGCAAATCCGGTTGGCCACCGGAATCCTCGCCGTGGTGATTGGTCCTGCCGGGGCCGCCGAATGTCGTCCAGGTAGTCCTGGATGTTCCCCGCGTGCTTGGCGATGATCGCCGCTGACAGAGCTGCTCCGAACAGCCCCCAGGCGAGGTGACCGCCGAGCAGATACAGGACTGGCGGCAGGATAAGCAACGCCGCCACAACGCCCATATAGACGCTGCGGAAGGCGAGGGCGAGCAGGGCCATGAGGGCCGCGGCGATGGGGATTACGGCCGGGAGCAGCAACAACATGGCGCCGGTCGAAGTGGCCAGCCCCTTGCCTCCTCCTTTTGTCCCCAGGAATAGCATCCAATTGTGCCCGACCACGGCCGCCAATCCCGCCAGCAGAGGTGCCCACGAACCGGGAGCCAGAACCCGGGCGAGGTGCACGGCCAGGGCGCCCTTGCCGATATCCAGGGCGGCCGTGATGAGCCCCGCGGGCAGCCCGGCCACGCGGGCGGCGTTCAGGCCGCCGAGATTGCCTGTGCCGGAGCGCAACAGGTTCTTGCCGGCCAGCGTCCTGGCTACCAGGTAACCAGAGGGGATGGAACCGAGCAAGTAGGCCATCCCCACCACGACCGCGTACACCAAGCGACCATCCCCCTGGGGCGTCAGCGCTTCATTCCCGCCGCCTGGAGCTTCATTCTCGGAGGAACCGGACTCCTCCTGCGAACCAGCGCCCTCGTCTCGCCATCGCTCACGAAGGCAGGTCCCCGGTCATAGCCTGGGACCGATCCCCGCTGAAAGGTGATGGCCATGGGAGGAGGTAAGCAGCTAAGTGACGTCACCATCGGCAGTCGGGCGGAAGTCCTGCAAGTCAGGGGTCCGGCCGCTCCCCGGCTGTTCGACCTCGGAGTGCTGCCCGGAACCGCGGTGGAAGTGGTCCTTCGGGCTCCGCTCGGCGATCCGATCGTACTCGCCGTCAGGGGCACGCAGCTGGGCGTGCGCCTCCGGGATGCTGCCGGCATCCTCGTCCGCATCGTCCCCTGACCGTGCCGCTCCCCTGACCGTAGCGATTGCCGGTAGCCCCAATGTAGGTAAGACGACGCTGTTTAACACTCTGACCGGCCTCACCCAGCACGTGGGGAATTGGCCGGGGAAAACGGTGGAGGTCGGGCGCGGATGGTACCGGTCGCCTGCCGGCAAGCTGCACGTGGTGGATCTCCCCGGGACTTATAGCCTGTTCCCGAATTCGCCGGAAGAAGAACTCGCCCGAGACTTCCTCCTTGGTGGTGAAGCAGATGTCATCGTACTGGTACTTGAACCCCGGTCGCTGGAACGCCATCTCTGCCTGGCGCTACAGGCTATGGAGTTCCGGCATCCGGTGGTGCTCGCCCTGAACCTGATCGATGCCGGAGACTGCCGGGTGGACACGGCGCGCCTCGAGACCGAACTGGGGGTGCCGGTCGTGGCCGTTTCCGCCGCTCGGCGGCAAAGCCTGGCGCCATTAGTCGAAGCGATACGCCGCGTCGGAGGAGACCACTCATCGCCCGCCGCGCCCGCAAAGCCCTGGCATGACCAGCTCAGCGAGGCCGGGCGCGAGGAGAGGGCGGCCTCCTTGTACCAACGGGCGCGAACCCTGGTCCATACGTGCACGACGTCCTCGCCCCGGCTTTCCCCGGCGGCCCTCGATCGCCTGTTGACCCATCGCTGGCTGGCCTACCCCATCTTCGCCAGTCTGCTAGCCGGGGTACTCTGGTTGACCATGGTCGGTGCCGTTCCCCTGTCGGCTCTACTTGATGCAGGTTTCGTCCAGCTGGCCGGCTCGGTCGAACGTGTCTTGTTGGCCCACAACGTATCGCCCTGGGTGGTCGGACCCCTGGCTGATGGTCTGATCGCCGGCGTCGGGACGGTCGTCGCCGTCATGCTGCCCACCATGAGCATCTTCTTCCTCCTCCTGGCGTTGATGGAGGAAAGTGGACTGGTACCCCGGCTGGCCCTGGCGGCCGACCGGCCGATGCAGCGGGTGGGCTCCCAGGGACGTCATTGCCTGGCTTGCTTGATGTCGCTGGGCTGCAACATACCGGGAGTGTATGCCGCTCGAACCATGTCCGGCCGCTCCCGACCGATGGTCCTGATAACCGCGGCCCTGATCCCCTGTAACGGACGGCTGGGCGTCATCCTGCCCCTGTCTACCTTGTTCTTCCAGCGGGACGCGACGGGCGTTGTGCTGGGGCTCCTTGCCCTGAGCGCGGTGGCGGTGATGCTAACCTGCGCCATCTTGTCGCGACGCGTCGGCCGGCAGGCACCTGGAGAGGGCTTATTGGAGCTGCCTCCCTACCGCCTGCCCCACTTGCCCACCCTGATCCTGCGCACCTTGCGCCACCGGGTCCTTCACGTGCTGGTTCGGGCAGCAGCGGTCGCCGCGCCGATGATGCTGGTCATCTGGTTCCTCGGCAATCTGCCGGCGGGCGCACCGCTGGCCGCAACTTACACCGCGCGGCTCGCCGCCGCCCTACACCCGCTGGCGACCATCCTGGGATTGGACGGGCAAATGCTCGCGACCATGCTGTTTTCGTTGCCGGCGAAGGAAGTCGCGCTCGGCGCTTTCGCCCTTACCGGCGGGGTGGCGCGTAGCC
>DOZU01000131.1:0-6718 GCA_003517845.1 Clostridiales bacterium
TCCCGGGTGATCCCGGAAGCGGCTGCCGCCAGGACCAGGGCCGCTTCGGTGGGGTCGCCGCGAGCGTCCCTTCCATCCGCCGTCAGGCGCGCATTGCTGCAAAGGAGCCCCGCGGCCAACTCCGCGGGCCCGCCCGGGTGCAGCTCTCGCAGTGTCATCCGGTTTTCGGTCAAGGTGCCCGTCTTGTCGGTGCAGATGACGGTGGTGCATCCCAGGGTTTCTACGGCCGGCAGCCGCCGGATGATCACCCGCCGATCGGCCATCCGCTGGACTCCGGTCGCCAGGGCTATGGTGACGACCGCGGGCAGACCCTCGGGGATAGCCGCTACCGCCAGGCTGACCCCGGTAAGCAGCATCGGCGCGAAAGCCTCGCCTCGGCTGAGGCCCATCACGACCACCAGGGCACACACCGTCAGGCAAATGAACACCAGCACGCGACCCAACTCACTCAAGCGTCCCTCCAAGGGGGTGGCTTCGCGCCGCCCCGGCCGGAGCATGGCTGCCACCTTGCCGAGTTCCGTGTGCATCCCGGTGGCGACCACCAGCGCCCGACAGGTGCCGCGGACCACCGAGGTCGAGCTGAACAAGAGATTGCGGCGGTCGCCGAGGGCCGTGGGCGGGGCGAGTACCGGTTCTGCTCGCTTGTCCACCGGCATTGACTCCCCGGTGAGCGGCGACTCGTCTGCTTCCAGGGCCCAGGCCTCGATGAGCCGCAGGTCGGCGGGCACCCGGTCGCCGGGCTCAAGGAGCACCACGTCTCCCGGCACCAGTTCATCCGCGCCCACCGGTGCGAGTTGGCCGGCCCGTATCACCCGGGCGGCGGGCGCGGCCAGATCTCGCAACGCCGCCAGCGAACGTTCGGCCCGGTGGGTCTGCACGGCCCCGAGCAGCGCGTTGACCATCACTATAGCGATGATGGTGATGAAGTCGACCAGTTCGCCGAGAAGCAGCGACAGTACGGCCGCGGCCATCAACACGCCGACCATGAAGTCGGCGAACTGCAGCGCCAGGGTGTGCAAGAATCCGGGGGGCCTGGCTTCGACCAGCCGGTTTGGTCCATAGTGGGCGCGGCGCCGGGACACTTCGGCCACGGGCAGTCCATCCCGGAGATCGGTACTGAGCCTGACGGTGACGTCCGCTACTGACAGGGCATGCCACGGACAGGGAACCTTGCTCAGGATAGGGCGCACGCGCCTTCCCGACCCCTTTCGGCGGCAGCCTATGCGCCGCCGGAGGAGGTCATTCGGAGGCGAGCGCCCGAGCAACCGGCAAGGAGAGTCGCACCGCAAGGGTGCCCCCGATTACCAGGGTTGCCCCCAGCACCTCGCGGGGGCCGAAGCTCTCACCGAGCCAAGCGGCGGCGGCCAGGGCGGCCACCACGGGGATGAAGTACTGATAGACCATCACCCGGGCAGGCCCGATCTGGGAGACCGCACGGTACCACAACACCCACGCCACGCTCCCGGCGAGGAAAGCCGAGTAGCCGAGTTCCAACCAGAGCATCGGGGTAAGTTGTCCCCAGGGCGCGGCCACGGCGGGGGCCAGGCCGGGAACAATCAGGACGGCAGTAGCCACCGCAAACGCACCCGCCGTCACCGGCAGGGCAGGATGGCGGTTTAGCAGTCCCGGTCCGGAAGCGGTGTACAGGGCCCAGGTGATGGCGGCGCCCAGCATCAAGACGCCTCCCATCGGCTGAAGCCTCCCGGGGCCATGGGGAGTGGCGATCAGGCCGACGCCCGCCATCGCTACCGCGAACCCCCCGGCCGCGAGCGCCACCGGCCGTTCACCTCCCGCCCAGCGCATGATGGCGACGAACGCAGGCGACGCGGCCATGATCAGGGCGGCGTTCCCGGCGCCGGTCAGTTCCAGCCCCCGCAGCCATAGCACCTGGTTGGCTCCGATGAGCAAACCGAGCCAGCCGACCTGTATCCAGTCGCGTGGGCTGAAGCGGGGCCGTCCCCCCCGGGCGGCCACGATCAGCAGGAGGACCGAAGCGAGGGCGAAACGGACCAGCGCAAAGGCCAGCGGGTCGAGGACGGTCATCACCCGCTTGGCGACCACGAAGTGTACGCCCCAGGTCAATACGACGGATGACAGGAAGGCATCGGCGAGCGTAAAGCGAGGCGAGGTCAAGGGCCAGTCTCCTTCAACCAACACGGACCGGTCTCACGTACGTACAAAGCCTTCCTCCTCGCTGCCAGCCTCTCCTGCTCCCGGCGCGCCGGGGGACATCAGGGGCCGCCTGGCATCGGCAGGAGCCGGAGCGGGCAACGCGGAAGCCTATCAGCACTCTTTCAGGGCAGGGGTAGATCTGTGACCGCAGCGATGATTCGATTACGCCAGATACTGGAGGACATGTGCACGGTCCTGGTTGCCTACTCCGGCGGCGTCGACTCCACCTTCCTCCTGGACGTCGCGGTGGAAGTCCTGGGAAAGGACGCCATGGCGGTAACGGCGCTGTCGCCCACCTATCCCGGTAGCGACCAGGAGTCGGCCCGTCGGGGGGCCTTACGCCTCGGTGTCCGCCACCTGACTATCACTACCCGGGAACTCGACGACCCCGACTTCCGGTCTAACCCCCCCGATCGATGCTATCACTGCAAACGCGAGCTGTTCACCCGCTTGCTGGCCATGGCCAAAGAAGAAGGACTGGCCTGGGTGGCCGACGGTTCCACGACGAGCGACCTGGCGGACTTCCGTCCCGGCTCCCGGGCTGCTCGAGAACTGGGCGTACGCAGCCCGTTGCTGGAGGCGGGACTGGACAAGCCCACGGTGCGGCAGCTGTCCCGGGAACGAGGTCTCGACACCTGGGACCGGCCGGCCATGGCTTGCCTTGCCAGCCGCTTCCCCTACGGGCAGGCCATCGACCACGAAGCGCTCGCCCAAGTAAGCGCGGCCGAGGACTTCCTGCGTTCGCTGGGCTTTAGACAGGTTCGCGTCCGCCATCATGGTCGCTTGGCGAGCATCGAGGTGGGCCACGAACAAGTGGGCGAGCTGTTCGCCGCGCGGGCCGGCGTGGTGGACCGTTTGCGGGCGATCGGTTATGCTTGGGTCAGCCTCGACCTGTGTGGCTATCGTAGTGGCAGCATGAATGAGGCTTTGAGCGCGGAGGAGCGAAACGGATGAATGGTTCGGCGTCGTTTGACGCCCGGGCAACCGCCGCCCGGTTGCCGGGATGGATCCGGCGGCGGGTACGGTCGGCCGGGGCGGTCGGAGGCGTGCTGGGGCTCAGCGGGGGGCTCGACTCGGCCGTGGTGGCGGGCCTGGTGCGGCGAGCTTTTCCCGATTCGACGCTGGGCTTGATCTTGCCCTGCGAGAGCGACCCCCGTGACGTGGACCTCGCCCGGGACGTTGCCCGCGAGTTGGCCGTGACAGTGCGCGTGGTCGATCTCGGCCCCGCTTATCGCGCCCTGCTGGGCGAGATCGGGCCGCCGGGCGACGGCGCCGCCCGGCGCTTGCCCGAAGGCAATCTCAAGGCGCGCCTGCGGATGACGTGCCTCTACTATCATGCCAACCTCCTCAACTATCTGGTCATTGGCAGCGGCAATCGTTGTGAGCTTGAACTAGGTTATTTCACCAAATACGGGGACGGAGGGGTGGACCTGCTCCCCTTGGCGCGCCTGGTGAAGAGCCAGGTCCGGAAGCTAGGGCAGCAGCTCGGGGTGCCGGCCGCGGTGCTCGAACGTCCGCCCACGGCTGGGCTATGGGCGGGTCAGACCGATGAGGGGGAACTCGGCCTGACCTACGCGGAACTCGACGCCTACCTGCTGACGGGAAGAGGACCGCGCCGCGTGGAGGATCGGGCGCGGGCCCTCGCCAGTCGCGGCCGGCACAAGCGGCAATTGCCCCCCATGCCCCGGCGTTAGGTGGGGTGGGATGCAGTATGGCCGGTCACTCGAAGTGGGCTAATATCAAGCGCCGTAAGGCTCAGGTGGACGAGCAGAAGGGTCGGATCTTCTCCCGGCTTGCGCGCGAGTTGACGGGGGCCGCCCGGCAAGGCGGTCCTAACCCGGAGGCCAACCCCCGGTTGCGCGAAGCCATCGCCAAGGCCCGGGAGGCGAACATACCCGCCGGCAATCTGCAGCGGGCGATCCTCAAGGGGACGGGAGGATTGGCGGGCGCGCAACTCGAGGAGTCGCTCTATGAGGGATACGGGCCGGGGGGTATCGCGGTCGTGGTGGAGACGGTCACCGACAACCGAAGGCGGACGTCGGCGGCGGTGCGCCACGTTTTTGCCCGGCACGGCGGCAGTCTGGGCGAGGCTGGCTGCGTGGTCTGGATGTTCGACCAGAAGGCCGTGATCACCGCCGACGGGGAGGTTGCCGAGGAACGGATGCTGGCGGCGGCACTGGACGCCGGCGCCGAGGACCTGGCCCGAAGGGAAGGCGACTACCTGCTCACCGCTGACCCCCGCGATCTGGACCGGGTGAGGGCCGGTCTGGAAGCCCTGGGCATTAGCGTCAAGGAGGCGGAAGTCACGCTGGTCCCCCGGACGACCGTGGAGGTCTCCGGAGACCAGGCCGACCAGGCCATGGAGCTACTGGCGGAACTCGACGCGCTCGAGGACGTGCAGCGAGTTCATGCCAATGTCGCGGTGGAATGAGCGCTGCGGGGCCGGTTTGAACCGGCCCCGCGGCGCGGGGCAAATCACCGGCCTGACGCTCCCGGTCCGCGCGGGCCGGCAAGGCCGAGGAGTGGCCGATTGCGATCGAGGGCATAGTAGGAAGTCGCGGCGAGATACAGGACGGTCGTGTAGACTGGCACGAGCAGCAAGCGACCCAGCAACCGTAACGGCAGTAGCACCAGGATCGCGCGGTCAAGGAGTATCGACAGGAAGAGCGTCTGGAGGACCACCGCGACGACCAGATCATTGAGCAGCACGGTTGCCCCGAGATCGCGCCAGCGGTAGGGAGCTTTGGCGTATAACCGGATGAGCAGCGGGGGCAAGATGCCATGAAGCGCCGACGTGAGGGTCAGGGGCGGGAAGTAGGCTCCGCCAAAGGGGTTGATCGGGAAACCGATCAGGTCGGCGAGCGCTCCCACCGCGCCTCCGGCCACCGGGCCAAACAAGAGCCCCGACAGGATGATCGGCACCTCGCCGAAAGACAACCGCAGGGCTCCGACCCCGCCAATGGGCAGCATCACGGCGAAGAACCGGGTCAGGACCACACTCGTGGCGGTGAGCAAGCCCAGATAGGCGAGGGTGCGGGTTCGAATCACTCTCTTCACCTCCCTTCGCTTCGGCTTCGGGCGGCAGACGCCCCACCGAAGAAAAGGGAGGTTCGTTACCTCTTCCCCTCGGGTGGCAGCGGACGCGGCACCTGCACCGCAGGCCAAGCAGCCTTTCGTTCAGGGGCGACTTCCCATCCCCTGACACTTGACGCGCAGTGCCTACTCTGCCTTCGCCCAGCATTCTATCAGGTCGTTGTCCGGTAGTCAAACACGGTCCTGCCGAACACCGGAGGGCCAAGGAGGCGATAACCGTGACCTGGGTTCCCCGACCGTCAGCCATCCGCCGCTACTACCTGCTGGTGCCGGTGGCTGCATTCGCCGTCATCTGGGTGACCCTGCTCCTCGCGACCGGACGGGGCGTGTGGACAGCGCGCCCCATCGAGACCATCCGCGCGACCGGCATTGTGTACGAGGTCGGGGCCCCGGGCGAACTGGACCCCGCCGCCGAGCCGGTCCTCCTGGATCTTCATCTGACGCCTACGGCTACCCTTCGACGCCCTGACGCCGAGCCAGGTTACTGGCTGGTGAACCGGCCGCTCGCCGGGCGAGCCCAGGTGGAGCTGGGGGATACCAGGCTATTGGCCCGGCTGGGGGCGAGCCAGTTGCTGGTGGTGACCAACCTCGGCTACTGGATCTTGCTGCCCTTCCTCGGGGCACTCGGTCTACTGGCCACTTACGTCCTGGAGGGCGGGGAGGAACCGGATGCGCGGCTCAGGGTGGCGCGGGTAGGGCTGGCCATCATCACCCTGGTCGCGCTCATACCCGGCCTGCCCGGGCTGCTCTGGATGCTGAACCGGTTTGTGATGGGTATACCTGCGCCTTGAGGTCGCATGCCCGGGGAGCGCCGCGGTGATACTACCGGCAAATCGCGGGGCGGGAGGGGCCGGTGGACCGGCGGCGATTCCGGGTGTTGATCCTGAGTATGGGCGTGGTGGCCCTGGCCGGGGCGGCCTTGACCTGGCGGGCGTCGCGGCCGGTGATCCCGCCAGCCCCGCCGGCCGGCCCGGCGGTCGAGGATGCGCTGCGGGCCGATGCGCGGCTCACCTGGCGCATCATCTATGCTGAT
This sequence comes from Clostridiales bacterium, assembly GCA_003517845.1. Classification (GTDB taxonomy): domain Bacteria; phylum Bacillota; class Sulfobacillia; order UBA995; family UBA995; genus UBA995. The sequence goes on from DOZU01000131.1 coordinate 6,299, forward strand.
TGCCGCCGAACAGTCGATTTCTCGGCGCCGGCCGGGGGGATGGCGGGCTGGACGCGGGAACGCTTGGCGGCGGCCATGCCCGACTGGCACCTCGAACGGTTTGAGCCCGACGGGGCCCGGCTTGTGCGGGTCTCACCCGGTCTGTGCCCCGAGATGCAGGCATTCCGTACCCTCAGGTGGCGCGAGGGGCGGCTGGCGGTCTTCTACGGCCGCCCTCCCCACCTCCTGTTCAAAGAGACGATCGAACCGGTGCCGGACGGACTGTCCGCAGCCGACCGACAGCGGCTGACCGAGGGCATCGTCGTGAGGGGGGATGAAGGCGTACTCTCCCAGCTTGAGGGCATCGAGAACTAACCGGACCACGGCGCATTCGTCTGCTGGGAAAATGCGGTCACGGTAATGCTCGTGGCCATTGTAGGG
>DOZU01000131.1:7057-9608 GCA_003517845.1 Clostridiales bacterium
CAGAACCCGCCCCTACCGCGCCGAATGGCTCCCGGCCTGTCCCGCCAGGAAAACGGGGTCTGCCGCTGCCCGCCGCTTTCATGCCCCGTGGCGCCCCAAGGGGCATGAGGGTCTGCAAGGATTATGGCCGTGACCCGTTGAAGTAGCATCGCGGGGATCAGACCATGCTCGCCATGGGCATTGACCCGGGTACTGCTCGCACCGGTTACGGGCTAGTCCAGACATCCGGGGGGCGCCTCCGGGAGGTGAAGCACGGGATCATCGTCACGCCTCCCGAGTGGCCCACAGCCAGGCGCCTCACCATCATCCATCAGCAGTTGGCCGCGTTGATCGCCGAACACAATCCGGCAATCGTGGGTCTCGAAGAGGTGTTCTTCGGCCGTAATGCACCCAGCGCCCTGACGGTGGGTCAGGCCCGCGGGGTGGCGATCTTGGCGGCGGGAGCGGCTGGCGTGGCGGTGATGGAGTGCACGCCCGCTGAGGTCAAGCAGGCGGTCACCGGCTATGGGAAGGCCGATAAGCAACAGGTCAAGTTCATGGTACGGGCCATCCTCGGATTAGGGCAAGGGGAGTTGGCGGCCGACGCGGCCGATGCCCTGGCCACGGCTATCTGTTGCCTGCACCATTACCAGGGAGGAGGGCCGGCATGATCTGCTTCCTGCGCGGGAGGGTGGCCGCCACGGCCTCCTCCACGGCGGTGATCGATGTGGGTGGCGTGGGCTATCGGGTCACGGTGTCGGCCGGCACCTGTTCCCGGCTGCCGTCGCCAGGGGGAGAAGCCATGCTTCACACTTTTCTCTGCCTGCGCGATGACGGCATGGAGCTTTTCGGTTTCGCCGAGCCCGAGGAAGCCCGGTTGTTCGAGACCTTGCTCAAGGTGACGGGGGTGGGGCCACGCCTGGCAATGAGCGTCCTGTCGGCCTTGAAGCCGCGGGACTTCATGGAGGCGGTGCTGCTGGAAGACGTGACGGCCCTCACCCGAGCGCCCGGAGTTGGCCGCAAGACCGCTCAACGCCTCGTCCTTGAACTCAAGGAGAAGCTGGCGCATAGTGGCGCCGGCGCCGTCCTGACGGCCCCCGGCCAGCGCTCGGGATCGGATCGGGCGTCGGAAGTGGTCGAGGCTTTGATGGCGCTCGGATACGCCCGGGCCGAAGCCGGGAGGGCCTTGGAACGAGCCGCCCGGGACCTGGGGGCGGAAGCCGAAGCCTCCGCCCTACTCAAGGCCAGTCTGAAGCACTTGTGAGGCGGGAGAGTGCATGGCTGAACCCGGAGAACTCAGGGTAACATCGGGCCGGCTGGCCGACGAGGAGGGCCAGTTCGAGATGACCCTCCGACCAAGACGGCTGACTGAGTACATAGGGCAGGAGCGGGTGGTGGAGAGCCTGGGCATCTTCATCCGCGCGGCCGTGGAGCGGCGCGAACCGCTCGACCACGTCCTGCTGTACGGCCCGCCCGGGCTCGGCAAGACCACCCTTGCCCATATCATTGCCGGGGAGCTGGGCGTAGCGGTGCGAGCTACCTCGGGCCCGGCGGTGGAGCGCGCCGGCGACCTGGCGGCGATCCTCACCAATCTCGGCGATCGCGATGTCCTGTTCATCGATGAGATCCACCGCCTGAACCGCACGGTGGAGGAGATTCTATACCCCGCCATGGAGGACTTCTCCCTCGACATAATCATCGGCAAAGGACCCGGCGCGCGTTCGCTCCGACTCGATCTGCCACGGTTCACCCTGATCGGCGCCACCACCCGGCCGGGCCAACTCACCTCGCCGCTGCGCGACCGATTCGGGGTGGTCAGCCGGCTCGAGTACTACTCCGCGCCGGAACTCGAGCAGATCATACGGCGATCGGCCTTCATCCTCGATACGGAGCTGGCCGAGGAGGCAGGCCGAGAGATAGCCCGGCGGGCTCGGGGGACACCGCGGGTCGCGAACCGCCTGCTGAAGCGGCTTCGGGACTTCGCGCAGATCCGGGCGGACGGGGCCATATCGCTGCCCGTAGCCAATGATGGTCTTGAGCTGCTGGAGGTGGACAGCCTCGGGCTGGACCGAGTCGATCACCGGCTCCTCCGAGCGCTGGCCGACCTGTTCGGCGGGGGACCCGTGGGCGTGGAGACGATCGCCGCCGCCATCAGCGAGGAGGTCCAGACGATCGAAGACGTGTACGAACCGTACTTGATGCAGCTCGGTTTCATCAAGCGGACGCCGCGGGGCCGGGTGCTGGCCGGCGCGGCCTACCGCCACCTCGGGTTGCCGGAACCCCGGCCCCAGGCACGCCTGTTCGAGGAATACTCGTGATCGAGCTACCCCCCCATAAGCGACCGGCGGTCACGAATATCTGATCCAGGATGGTGGAAAAGCTGGCACGGCAAGGCGGAGCGGGTGGGGGCGAATCGTCACCTGGCGGCCTGACCCAGGGCCTCATGGCCGAGGCGCGCCGAGGCAACGCTCAGGCCAGGGAGACCCTGCTCAGGCGGTATCAGCCTTTCGTCCTGCGCGTGGCCGGCCAGGTAACCCGTCGCCGCGTGGATCCCGCCCGCGATGATGAGTTC
>DOZU01000009.1 GCA_003517845.1 Clostridiales bacterium
CTGGGATGGCCCGCCGCTACGGCCGACCTCGGCTACTTCTTCCCGACCTCCCTGCTCGTAACCGGATACGACATCATCTTCTTCTGGGTTGCCCGCATGGTGTTCATGTCGCTCGAGTTCACCGGCAAGTTGCCCTTTGACCGCGTGCTCATCCACGGCCTGGTGAGGGACGCCCAGGGCCGGAAGATGTCCAAGTCCAAAGGCACAGGCGTCGATCCCCTGGAGGCGGTCGATCGGTACGGCGCGGATGCCCTGCGTTTCGGCCTGTTGGCGGGGAATGCCCCGGGGAACGACGTGCGATTTCACTGGGACCGAGTCGAACATGGCCGCAACTTCGCCAATAAGCTGTGGAACGCAGCCCGGTTCACCTTGATGAACTCAGGCGATCTGGATGACCCGGTCATGGAGGCGCCGGTGGAACTCCCCGATCGATGGATCCTCGCTCGGTTGCGCCGCGCGATCGAGGAGGCGGACCGCCTGCTCGGCCGGCTCGACCTGGGAGAAGCCGCCCGCCGGCTCGAGGACTTCACGTGGACCGAACTCTGCGACTGGTACATCGAACTGGTCAAGGTCCGCCTGCACGGGCAGGACCCGGGCGCGCGCCGCCGGGCGCAACTCACCCTCCGGCGCACCCTTACCGCGACCTTGCAGCTACTGCACCCGTTTCTGCCCTTCGCCACCGAGGCCATCTGGCAGCACTGGCCGGCCAGAACCGGACTCCTTTGCCGCACGCTTTGGCCGCGTGCCGGCGACTATCCGGCCGACGCTGAGGCCGAACGGACCATGGTTCCCATAATGGAGGTCATCCGAGCGATCCGTACCATCCGGTCCGAGTTCAACGTGCCGCCCGCGAGCCGCGCGACCGCCTGGCTGGTCGTGGCAGACGACCAGGTGGCGCGCGCGTTGGAGGCCGGGCGGGACCATCTCGTCCAACTGGCAGGGTTGGAGGGGTTGACCATGGTCCGCGAGGCGATCTCTCCCCCCAAGGGGTCGGCCACCGCCATCACCGCGGGGGCCCAGATCCATGTTCCGTTGCGGGAGTTGATCGATCTGGACCGGGAAGCCGACCGCATTCGGCGGCAACTTGCCAGCATCACGCGCGAGGTGGAACGATCGCGGCAGAAGCTGGCCGACCCGCAGTTCCTGAACCGGGCTCCGGCCGAGGTGGTAGCCAAGGAACGCGAGCGCGAACAGGAGTCGGCCGTGCGATCCGAGAAACTGGAAAGATACTTGCGGACCTTGGGTTGAGGAACTTCCTTGGCCCCGGCTTCGTCGAGAAGCGACGGGGGGGTTGGTCGCGACTTGATCGTCTTGTGGGACGTTCACCGGGTATACCGGACCGGCAACGTACCGGTACCGGCCGTCCGCGGCGTGAGCTTGGACATAGCAGCCGGGGAGTTCGTCACGATCATGGGGCCTTCCGGCTCCGGTAAATCGACCTTGCTGAACGTCATCGGCTGCCTGGATCGCCCGACCGGCGGGCGGTACACCCTCGCGGGCAACGATGTCCAGGGGATGGGCGACCGCGAGCTGGCCCGCATCCGCAACCGCCTCTTCGGCTTCGTATTCCAGACCTTCAATCTCCTGCCTCGCATCAGCGCGGCTCAGAATGTAGAGTTGCCGCTGATCTATCGCGGTTTGGGCGCGCTGGAGCGGCACCGGCGGGTGAAGTCGGCCTTGCGCGATGTCGGGCTGGAGCCCCGAGGCAACCATCGCCCTCCCCAGTTGTCGGGCGGCGAGCAACAGCGAGTGGCAATAGCCCGCGCCCTCGTGGGAGAGCCCCGGGTGCTCTTGGCCGACGAACCCACCGGCAACCTCGATTCCGTCACCGGCGAGGAGATCATGGCCATCTTCCGCACGCTCAATGGCGAACAGGGCCTCACCATCATTCAAGTCAGCCATTCGCTGAGCGCCGCCCATCATGGCAAGCGCATCGTACACTTCCGGGATGGAATGGTGACAGGGCAAGAGGTTTTCTCCCCCTCGGCGCCGGTGCTTTCCGGGGCCGGCAGGTGAGAACCCGCAGAGGAGGTTGAACGGGTGCGACTGGTGGGTTTCCTCAGGCGGTCACTGGTTCCCGTCCTGATTGCCGCAGTGTTGCTTCAGGGAGGCCGCTGGGTCCTCGGGCAGGTGCTCCCCTCCCCGCAGGGACGGCAGGAGCCCGTATTCGCCACGGCCGAGGTCAGGCGAGGTCCGATGCGGGTTGCGGTGGAGGGGGTCGGCCATCTTCAGCCCATCTTCCTCAGCAACCTTGAAGTGGCGGTGGAGGGGTTCGTGGAGCAGGTGTTCGTCGAACGGGGGCAGATGGTAGAGGCCGGCCAGATAGTGGTCACCCTTCGGAATGACCAGATCGGCTACGAGGTGACCGACCTCGAGTTTCAGATCGAGCGCCTGCGTCTCGAGTTGGCGCGCCTGCTCGGGGTGCCGCCGGACCGGGTTACCCAGGTGGAGCCGGGCACGGGCATTACCATCGCCGCCCCCATCGCCGGGCGGGTGGCCGAACTGCATGTCGAACGCGGCAGTTCGGTATCCGCGGGCACCGCCATCGCCCGCCTGGTGGACGACTCGCGGGTGGTGATCGTCGCGGAATTGGTGGCGTACGAGGTTGAAAGGGTGGAGGTAGGTCAGGAGGTCGAGATCCGATCGCCGGAGTTCGACGGCTACGGGCTGGGGCGGGTTACCATGCTCGACCGTACGCCCATCCCCAGCGGCGCCCACTTCGTATTCCTGGCGGAGGTCGAAGCCGACAATCCCGGCCTGTGGCAACCCGGCCAGAAGATGAACCTGACCTTCCTGACCCGGGAAGGGCGGCTGGCGGTCATCCGGGAACAGCGGATTGACCGATTCCGCGGAGAAGCCGTCGTCCGGAGCCTTGCCCAGGGGGCCGTCGAACGCACCCTCGTTCGACAGTGGACGCGGGTGGAGGCCGGCGCCACGCTGGTGATCCTCGGCGGGGAAGCGACCACTCAGTTCATCCAGGCCCGCCAACTGGACATCCGCCAGAAAGAACTGGAACTTGCCCGAAAGCAGGACATACGTGAGAAACTGATGGTCCGCGCGCCGATCAGCGGGACGGTCGAATGGGTGCACGTGACGGTGGGCGCCAGAGTCCAGCCCGGCTGGGGGATTGCCTCAATTTTCGACCAGCGCCGTATGCACCTGCACATGATGATCGACGAGATCGACGTGATTCATGTCCGAGAAGGCATCGAGGCGGAGATCACCGTCGAGGCGCTCCCCGGGCGGAGTTGGAAGGCCCAGGTGCTTCGGGTGGACATGCAGGGCAAGACCGAGGACGGTATGGCGCAGTATGGAGTCATGATGGAAGTTCACGACACCGCCGGCCTGAAACCGGGCATGACGGCTCATGCGATCATGCCCGTCGCGGAGAAAGAAGATGTCCTGCTGATCCCGATCGAAGCCGTCTTCGAGCACGACGGGCAGACCATGGTCGAAGTGTTGGATCGAGGAGAGCCCACGGCCGTGGCGGTAACCCTGGGTCTGGTGAACGACCGCTTCGCCGAGATCCTCGAAGGACTGACCGAAGGCCAACGGGTCGTGACCGGCGGCCCGATGGATCGGCTGGAACGCGACCCCGCCGCGGGGGCAGGGACGGAAGATGATGCGCCCGTCCCCCTCCCCCTGCTGCCGGGCGGGGTGAGGTAACCGGTGAACGGGGAGGGGATCGCCGGGTGAACGGCTTGCGCGCACTGATGATCCAGGCCGCTTTCGGCTTCCACCAGGCGATGCTGGGCGTGTGGGCCAACCGCTTGCGATCGGCCATCACTGTACTGGGAGTGATGGTGGGCGTGGCCTCGGTGGTGAGTCTGGTGGCCATCGGCGATGGGGCGAGGGCGGCCATCACTCGCCAGTTCGAGGCCATGGGGACCAATGTCATCAAGATTGACGGCCATCACCCAGCCATCCGCCTCACGCCGGATGACGTGCGGGATCTCGTGGAACGCGTCCCCACCTTGCAGGCGGCGGTCCCCGTCGTCCGGGCGGACGCCCAGGTGAAGTGGAGGCGGACGACCCGGGAGATTGGGATTCTCGGCGTAAGCGAGCAGTTTCCGCTGGTGCGCGATCAGGCGATGTTGGCCGGTCGCTTCTTCTCCCATCTTCACGTACGCGAGCGCTTGCGGGTGGCGGTGGTCGGGGCCGAGCTGGCGCAAGCCCTGTTCGAAGGCCGCCCTCCTATAGGCCAGCGCCTGTACATCGGTGGGCACCGCTTCACCATCATCGGCGTCCTGGCGCCGAAGGGGGCGGGCCTGGCCGACGATATCGACCGGTTACTGGTCGTGCCGGTGACCGCCGCACAGCGGCTCACAATGAGTTTCCTGATTGACGAGATCTGGGCCAAGGCGGCGAGCAGGGAAGCGGTGGAACCGGCGGTGGTCCAGATCGGGAGGATCCTCCGCCGCCGCTTCGACCTCGAAGCCCTGGAAGCCGATGGCGCTGGGCGGGAGCCTGGCCTGGACGGGATGCCCCGGGACTTGTATTGGGGAGGGTATGCGCATGGAGTCCCGGTCCCCGCCGCTCGGGTCGGCATGGAACTGCCAGGAGGGGGGGGGCCGGCGCTCACCGTGACCAGCCTGAACGAGTTGGTTCGGGAAGCCGACGCGGCCAACCGGATCATGACCCTGATGCTCGGCGGCATAGCCGGGGTGTCCCTGCTGGTCGGAGGCCTGGGCATAATGAACGTCATGCTGGTGGCCGTGACCGAACGGACCACCGAGATCGGCCTGCGGAAGAGCCTTGGCGCCACCCGTTTGAGCCTCCTGTACCAGTTCCTCATGGAAGCTTTCCTCTTGAGTGGGGGTGGCGCGGTGCTCGGACTGGCGACGGGGTATGCGGTGATCGGCGTCCTCGACGCAAGCGGGATGGAAGCCATGATCTCCCTGTCCGGGTCGCTGGCGGCGCTCACCGCCGCCATTGGGGTCGGCCTCACCTTCGGCGGCTATCCGGCCTACGTGGCCGCCGGCCTTGCGCCCGCCGAGGCGTTACGCCGCCAGTGATCCGGCCAAGGTAGGGGCGGGTTCGGAACCCGCCCCCACATCCGAAAGGATCCCGACCTGCCCTACCACGAAAAAATCTTTCTCGGGTGTAGTCTGGCTGATCCCCCCGGCGACCGGGCCGGGGATAAGTTGGGGTCTCCGCGAATACTGTCGGTCAGGAGGGGCGCAACTGTGCGGTTCTTTCGAGTCGAATTGCAGCCTGCGGCCGGATATCGCGACCCGAGTGCTCCCGCCCACCTGGTGCTTACCGGGGCTGCCGATGTCGCCGCTGCCTACGGGGATTGCCGGCTGCATCCGGCCCTCGATCTCCGAGGGCACTTCCTGGTGGCCGTCCATCGCGGCCCTTGCTCCACCGGAGGCTATGCGATACGAATCAGCGGCGTCGAACAGCAGGGCGATGAGGTCACGGTGACGGTAGCCCGCCGCGATCCCCGGCCGGGGGACCCGGTGACGATGATGATCACTCACCCCCGCGACTGCGTGGCAGTCGAACGGTCCGCACTGGCCCCCAAAGGGAGGCTGCACTTTCACTTCGTGGACGAGCGAGGGGCGAAGCTCAGTCAGGTCACGATCGACATTGACTAG
>DOZU01000150.1 GCA_003517845.1 Clostridiales bacterium
GCGGATCATGGTGGGGGTGAGCCCCCGCTCGGACAGGACCAGGACGGTGGCGAAGTCCCGGAGGTAGTTCTCGATGGATTCGTAGGAGTGCCCGGTACGGGCGACGATCTCGGTCTCGGTGTGCATCTCGAGGTAGAGCTCAATCACCCGGGCCCGGTGGGTGATGCCGCGGCCGATGTCGCACTCGGAACCACGCAGGGGTACCGACCCGGGTTGGTGTTCCCTGACCATGCGGCTGAGGGCTGCAGTGTGGATGCCCAAGAGGTAGCTGAGGTCGGCGTAGCTCAGGTAAGCTCCCGCCTCCTTGGCTGCCTGGGCGAACCGCTGGATGCGGGCCAGCTTCAGGTCCTGAACCCGGTTCGCATCCCGGTTGCCGGACCGGTCCGGGTCGTCAGACCGGTCCCAGTAGAGAAGCCTCACCGGGACCAGGCGGCAACTGGACAGGGGCTTGCCGGCAGGCTCGTCAGCTGCCACTGCCCAGTAGATGACCTGGCCCGGGACGCGATCACTTCCCAGGGAACTCGTCACCTCTGCTACCAGTTCGGTGATGGCCTGCAAACGCGCCGGCGATAGCGCGAAGTCGGCCTGCAACTGGCGGGAGAAGGCCACCCAGTCGCAGGCCCCATTGCCGCCGGCGAGCCGGCCGGCTGCCAGCGCTGCCAGCCGCTCCGGCGGACAGGCCTTCACGAGAGCGGCCCACTGCCACTGCTCGGAGTTCTCCGGCCCGGCTTCACCTTCCCCGAGCCTCTGCGCCAGCGTCAGGAACTGTCTCACCAGTTCGCCTAACCGGGCCCGGGCGATCGCGCCCTGACGGCGCAGAGCCTCCACCGCCTTGCCTTGCAGGTATGCCGACAGGACCCAGGTGGACCGGTACAAGCCCCCCTGGTCGCGTTCCAACTGGCCGAGCCCACGGACCGGAACCCATATCCCCAGGCGGCGGACTCGCTGCAGACGGCGCCTCAGGCTGCTGGGGGCGATATTGCACAGCAACGTCAGCTGCCGTGCCGATAGCAGGGCGTCCTGCCGGTCGGCTTCCTCCACCAGGCGCAGCACCCGGCCTAACTGCAGCGCCGGCAGGCCAAATTCCTCCTCAAGCTCAAGGTCCTCAAGGTCAAAGGGTGTCAGCTTGATGGTCCGGGTCACGGGGGTCGGCCCCCGGCTGAAGGATTCCCGGCCGGCCACGGCCTCGTCGAATGCGATCTGGTTTGGCCCCAAGAGCTCGGGCCGGGTGAGGATCCACGGGCTCAGCCTCCCCGCCAGCAGCCTGGCCTCTACCAGGCTCATCCCCAGCTCGGCCGTTAACTGAACCTCAAGCTGCTGCTCCAACGTCTTCTGGCGGGCCGAGGACACCGTGTACTTCAGCCGCTGGCGGTACTCCCTGGCTCTCCCCATCGGCTCTCCCTCCCCCGCACGACTACCGCCGCCAGGTGATCCCCTCGCCGCGGGACTCCTGCCCGTGAGGCACCTCAGGCCGGATTCTGCCGCTCACGACCCCCACCGGTACCGGCTGAAGAAGGAGTTCCTCCGGGACGGGCCCGATGCCTCCTCCAGTTCGGCCATGACTGCAGGGCCCCGGCCCATGTCCACCAGTTCCCTGAGCAGCCGGCGGGCTTCCGCCAATACCCGCTCGTCGTAGCGGCCTATCGACCACAGGAGCTTGTGCGCTGGCATTGCCTTCCCCTTTCTCCTGACGCTCTGCACGACCTGCATGTACCGGTACTTCTTGACGCTCACCACCCGCACGAGCATGGCTTGTCCTTACCATCGTACAGGGGTAGAATTGCCAGTCTGGCCAGCGTCAACCTCTCACGCTTCCTCCAGCACCCTTTTGACCCGCTGGCAGAGCCAGCCTGGAGTGATCTGGAGCGCGCCCTTCGGCTTAGCGTGCGCTTCCTGGATAACGTCATCGACAGCGGCCAGAAGCGACACCTGTTGCCGGCTCAACGACGCGCGTCCCTGCGTTCACGGCGTATCGGGGTGGGCTTTACTGGCTTCGCGGACGCTCTGATCCAGTTGGGTCTCCGGTATGATAGCCCTGCCGCACTACAGTTCGCCGATCGGCTTTTCGCCTTTGCCAAGCACACGGTCTACGACGAGAGCACGAAAATAGCCGCGGAGAAGGGTCCTTTCGCCGCGTTTGACCACTCCCGTCACATGCGCAGCCCCTTCATGGCTCGCCTGGGGGACGACGTCACCTCGAGAATTGGGCGGTACGGACTGCGCAATGCCGCGCTGCTGGCCGTCGCACCCGCCGGGTCGGTTTCAATTCTCGCCGGGTGCAGTTCAGGGATCGAGCCGGTATTCGCCCTGATATACAAGCGGCGTTCCACGGCCCTCTCCCGCAGCACGTTCGAGATTCGCCACCCGCTCGTGACGACTTTTGCGAAGCATACCGGCATCATGTCGCCCGGGGATCTACCGCGCACGTTCGTTACTGCCCATCAGGTCGATCCGCGCATGTGTGTGTTGAACCGGCGCCGCACCATCATGGTTGCCGACCTTGTCAACGGTGTGCTGACCTTTGTGGTGGGGCTCGCCGCCGGCGCCGGCCACTTCTCGGTACCCATAGTCTACGCTCCCACTTTTCTCGTGACCTTTATCAAGACGTTCCACAACCCGGCTATCTACGCTTCGATCCCGCGGATGGTGCCGTCTGAGCAGCTCCCCCGGGCCAACAGCCTGCTTGAATTCGGTCTGCAGGCCCCGCGCATAATTGCCCCCGCCGTGGGCGCCGGTCTGCTGGCGCTCGGGTGGGACGTGTACAGCTTGCTCCTCCTGGACGCTGCAACATTCTTCTTCGCTTCTCTGACCCTGGCTATGGTGCGTTTTCCGCGTGAGCAGGAGCCGCCGGCTTCAGCTTCGAAAGCCCCGAAAAAAGACAATTCGTTTCAAGAAGATATGGGCGCCGGCATGAAATACCTGCGGGCCAATCGCAGCCTGTTGTCGATCCTGCTATTGACCGCGGTGATCAACTTGCTGGGCAGCGGTCTCAACGTCTTGCTGCCGCCATTGGTTACCGATGTCTTTCAGGCCGGCCCGGAACTACTGGGCATCATCCAGGCCGCCATGAGCGCCGGCGCACTGACCGGCAGCGTCCTGCTCATTGTCTGGGGCGCACCGCGCGCAATCGAGCGGGCGGATTCATCGCTGCCCTGATCTTTGCGTCCACGCTGCAACTGGCATCTGGACTGGTCACAGCGGGGTGGCAGGTGGCAGTTCTGCTCGGCATGGCCGTGATGGGGTGGTGCGTGGCCGATACCCTGACGCTCACTATATTCCAAGAGATGGTCCCGAACGATTTGCAGGGACGGGTCCTGGCTCTCCGGCGGAGCGTGGAGCAGTTTACCTGGCCGATTAGCCTCCAGCTGTCTGGACTTGTCTCCCCGGCGCTCCTCCGAGCCGACCACTTTCTGGTGGTGGCCGGGACACTAAGCCTGGTGTCGGTTCTCCTAACGGCCTGGGCCGTGCACACGCGCCGGAGGGACCGCTTCGTGCCGGGCGGGGAGGGAAGACATGAAAGGTGAGCGGCACAGGCCGTTCACGCGTTGGGTTCTGCATCCCTACCGGCGGGCCGCGGTGGCTGGGATGACCCTACCGTGTCTCGGGAAGGCCTGGAGGCGTAGTGAGATCAGGCCACCGGGCACTTCCCCCCCGCGCTTCTTCGCCGGCGACCGCTGTTTGGAGACTTTCCTACCCGCGGTCGGATCTTACAGCTCTAGTGCCGATTGCCTGACCGTCGATTCCTCGACACGGGCTGAACAGTTACGAGCCCTCCGTCGTTTCGCCATCATAGTCCTGCTGTCAGGTCACGGCTGCATCGCGCTATATTGGTCACTTTGCCTGCGAGCAGAGAAGCATTTGTGGAATCAAAATGAGGTGATGCCGGTTTCGCTCTTGGGTGAAAGGGGGTGTTTTGTGGAGAGTTGCATCAGCGCACTCGATTGAGTGAGATCGGCAGCCGCGAAGCTCAGGACACGCCATGCTCCCGCACATTTTACACCCTCATCGCCCCGCTGCTCGCCCCGGACCT
>DOZU01000146.1 GCA_003517845.1 Clostridiales bacterium
CGGGCGTGGTCCACGTCTTCGCGGAACTTGGACAGGATGTCCACTTGACGGGAGGCGACCTGAAAGCCGCCATCGACGAGGGCGTGCGCCAGGGGTATGAATCCGGCTACCTGCGTAAATCGGTGGTAGACGACCCGATCTTCCGCCGGGCGAACACCCGAGACAACACCCCCGCCATCGTATACATCGATATCGTGCCGGGCGAGCACCTGTCCCTGGCCGTGGTGCCGAAGGGTACCGGGAGCGAGAACATGAGCGGGCTCAAGCTGCTCACCCCCGCCCAGGGCGCCCGCGGAATCCGCGACTTCGTCGTCGAAGTGGTCGATCGGGCCGGGTCCAACCCCTGCCCGCCGGTGATCGTGGGCGTGGGCGTCGGCGGCATGATGGACCGGGCGGCCATGCTGTCGAAGAAGGCCCTGTTGCGCGAGGTCGGCACAGCCCATCCCGATCCGAGCATCGCTGCGCTGGAGCGGGAGATCCTCCAGGCGGTCAACGACCTGGGCATCGGGCCGGCGGGACTGGGTGGCCGGACCACCGCCCTGGCGGTCCACATCGAGACTGCGCCAACCCACATCGGCGCCCTGCCGGTGGCCGTGAACCTGCAATGCCATGCGGCCCGGCATGCCGAACGCACCTTGTGACCTTTTCGGCCGAAAGGATGGATGCCGCGATGAAGGACCGGACGATTCGGGTGACGCCCCCTCTGAACGAGGAAGCAGTCCGGGCGATGCGGGCCGGCGATCGGGTAGCGATCACCGGCGTGATCTACACCGCCCGCGACGCCGCTCACAAGCGCCTGGTGGAAGCCAGGCAGCGGGGCGAATCACTCCCCTTGGACCTCGCGGGACAGGTCATCTATTATGTCGGTCCCTGCCCAGCCCGCCCCGGCCAGGCCATCGGCTCCGCCGGCCCCACCACCTCTGGCCGCATGGATACGTATGCGCCGGCCTTGATTGAACTGGGTCTCCGGGCCATGCTGGGCAAGGGCTTGCGCAGCCCGGCGGTGGTGGAAGCCATGAAGCTGCACGGATCCGTATACCTCGCGGCAACCGGCGGGGCGGGCGCCCTGCTCGCCCGGCAGATCACGCGGGCGGACGTCATCGCCTATCCCGACCTCGGCCCCGAGGCCATTCACCGGCTGGAAGTGAGGGACTTCCCCGCGATCGTGGCCATCGACACCCTGGGCAATGACATGTATGCGGAAGGAAAGCGCCGCTATGCGCGGCCGCAGAAGTGAAGCGGAGGTGTGACGCTTGAGCCTGAAGGAAGAGGCCCTGAAGCTGCACCGGGACAGCCGGGGGAAGATCGAGATCCTATCCCGCGTGCCCCTGGCCGACCAGAAGGACCTGTCCCTCGCCTACACCCCGGGAGTGGCCGAGCCCTGCCGGGAAATCCACCGGGAGCGCGAACTGGTCAATACCTACACCTCCCGCGGGAACATGGTGGCCGTGGTCTCCGACGGCACCGCCGTGCTAGGCCTCGGCGACATCGGCCCCGAGGCCGCCATGCCGGTGATGGAGGGCAAGTGCATCCTGTTCAAGTATTTTGCCGGGGTCGATGCCTTTCCCATCTGCGTGGCCACCAAGGAGCCGAAGGAGATCGTCAACCTCGTCAAGCTACTGGAGCCGACCTTTGCGGGAGTGAACCTCGAGGACATCTCCGCGCCGCGCTGCTTCGAGATCGAGAACCAGCTCAAGCGGGAGACGGAGATGGTCATCTTCCATGACGACCAGCACGGCACGGCTATCGTCGTGGCGGGCGCCCTGATCTCCGCCTTGAAGGTCATCGGCAAGGGGTTCAGCGAGGTGAGCATGCTGATCACCGGGGCGGGCGCTTCGTCGATCGCCACCGCCAAGCTGCTGCTCGACATGGGGGCGGGGGAGATCATCCTCACCGACCGCGTGGGCCCCATCTGGCAGGGCCGACCCGAGGGGATGAACTGGGCCAAGGAAGAGATGGCCCGGCGCACCAACAGCCGGCGGGTCAAGACGCTCGATGATGCTTTCCGCGGCACCAACGTATTCATCGGCCTGTCCGGTCCCGGGGTCGTCACCCGGGAAATGGTGTCCAGCATGGCCCAGGACGCCATCGTCCTGGCCATGGCCAACCCCATCCCCGAGATCTTCCCCGACGAGGCGCGGGCCGGCGGGGCGAGGGTGATCGGCACCGGACGGTCCGACTTCCCCAACCAGGTCAACAACGTGCTGGCTTTCCCCGGCGTCCTGCGCGGCGCCTTGGACTGCCGGGCTCGCGACATCAACGAGCCGATGAAGCAGGCCGCGGCCCGCGCCATCGCCGGCGTGATCGGCGATTCGGAGCTGAATGAGGGCTACATCATCCCCCGCGCCTTGGACCGGCGGGTGGCCCCGGCGGTCGCGGCGGCAGTGGCCCGGGCGGCCATGGACAGCGGCGTGGCGCGGATCCAGGTGAATCCCGCTGAGATCGCCGAGGATTGCGCGCGGCAGGTCGAAAGGCTCGCCGGGCTGGGCAAGGCGAGATGAAGCTCCCCGAGTATCGGGCGAAAGCCGCCTTCGCCGAGGCGGGCATCCCCGTCCCGCCGGGCCGAGTCGTCATGCAGGCAGGCGAGGCGGCCGCCGTCTGTCAGGAGATCGGTCCGGTCGTGTTGAAGGCGCAGGTACTCGCCGGGGGCAGGGGCAAGGCGGGCGGCATCGTATTCGCTTCGAGCCCGGCAGAAGCCGCTTCTCGCGCCGCGGAACTCCTCGGCCGGGAAATCCGGGGCTATCCGGTGACGGAAATCCTGGTGGAAAAGCAGTTGACAATTCAGGCCGAGCTGTATCTCGGAATAGCCATTGAAGGTTCAGCTCGCCGGCCCCTGGTCATCGCCTCCGACCGCGGGGGGATGGACATCGAGGAGGTCGCCGAGCGGTCGATCGTCCGCCGCACGGTGGACCCCATCTGGGGATTCCGCCCCCATCGGGCGCGGGAGGTCGTCCGGCGGATGGGCCTGACCGGGCCGTCCGGCATGCAGGTCGCGGATATCCTGCACCGGCTGGGGGGAGTCTTCCAAAGGTATGATGCCGAACTGGCCGAGATCAACCCGCTGGCGCTGACGCCAGAAGGCCCGGTAGCGGCCGACGGCCGGCTGAACCTGGACGACTACGCCCTGTTCCGCCATCCCGGGGTGGCCCGGGTGGAGGAGGGTTCGGCGCGCGAGCGGCGGGCGCGGGCCTTGGGCTTGGCCTATGTCGAACTCGACGGCGATATCGCGGTGATGGCCAACGGCGCCGGCATTACCATGGCCATGCTCGATATCCTGCGCGAACTCGGCGGTCGGCCGGCCAATTTCCTTGACGCGGGCGGCGGCGCCGGGGTAGAGCCGATGACCCGGGCGATGGAGATGCTACTGGAACAGGAGCCGCGGGTGGTGCTGATCAACATCTTCGGCGGCATCACCCGGTGCGATGATGTGGCGAGCGCGGTCGTCGCCGCCCGGGCGGCTTGCGGATCGCCGGTGCCGCTGGTGGTGCGCCTGGCCGGGACCAACCAGGCCGAAGGGCTCGCTATCCTTCGCCTTCACGGACTGGACGGTTTCACCACCATGCAGGAAGCGGCCGTGCGAGCTGTGGCCCTGGCCCGAGGCGGGGAGGGGGGCGTCGCTTGACCATCCTGATTGATGAGAAGACGCGGGTGGTCGTGCAAGGAGCCACCGGCAACCAGGGCAGATTCCAGACGCTGCGGATGGTGGAATACGGTACGCGCGTCGTGGCCGGCGTTTCCCCCGGCAAGGGGGGGACGGCCATCGAAGGGATCCCCGTGTACGATACGGTGGAGGAAGTGGTCCAGCGCCACGGCGCCAACGCTTCCATCCTTTTCGTGCCCGCCCCGCTGGCCCGGGACGCATGCCTCGAAGCCCTCGAAGCCGGCATCGACGTGATCGTGATCATCACCGAGGGCATACCCGTCCACGATGCCATGGAAGTGATGGCTTTCGCCCGAATTCAGGGGGCGACGGTCGTTGGTCCGAACACCTTCGGCGTCATCTCGCCGGGACGCTGTAAGCTGGGGATCATGCCGGCCCCGGCCTACCTGCCGGGGACGGTCGGGATGGTCGCCCGCAGCGGCACCCTGAGTTACGAGATAGCCGCAGCCTTGAGCGCCGCCGGCATCGGCCAATCCACCGTAGTCGGCCTGGGCGGCGACCGGGTGGTCGGCCTCAGTTTCGCGGACGTGCTGCGCCGGCTGGAGGCCGACCCGGCGACCCGGGCTATCGTGCTGGTTGGCGAAATCGGGGGCAGCGCGGAGGAAGAGGCGGCGGAGTTCATCAAGGGCATGACGAAACCGGTGGTAGCCTACCTTGCCGGCCGCAGCGCCCCCCCGGGCAAGCGCATGGGCCACGCCGGCGCGATCATCGAGCGCGGGAGAGGGAGTTTCGACGGCAAAGTACAGGCGCTGGCGGGTGCAGGGGTGGCCATCGCCCGGCTGCCCTGGGAAGTGACGGGCCTGGTCCAGGAGAGCCTGGCCGCCAGCTGTCCTTAGAGAGCGCTATCAAGGAGCAAGGAGTAGGCCCCCCTGCCCTCGGGGCTCCACGGGGCATGAAGACACGCAGACTGCCCTTTCCGGGTGTAGGGGCGGGTTCCGAACCCGCCCCTACGGGGCCGCGAGCACCACCGCGACCATGATCCTGACCGTGGTCGCTAGCGTGACCAGACTTTCGTAGTGAGGAGGCAGGCGGAGTGAGGGGGATGAGACGGCTCATGGGAATGCTGCTCCTGGGGATGTTGTTCCTGGGTCTGACGCTGCCCGGTTGCCGGCCGGCACCCGAGGCTCCCGCCGAGGAGCGAGTCCAGGTGGCCCTGTACTTCGGGGACGCCATGGCCCAGTTCACGGTCCCGGAAGACCGGGAGATTGAGTTGCACGGGCGACCCCTGGCAGTTCGCGTTTTGGAGGAACTCATCGCCGGCCCCAGGACGCCCGGCCTTCACGCCACCTTGCCGGCCGGCACCCGGGTGCTGGGCGCGACTATCGAAGGCGGCGTGGCGCGAGTCGACTTCTCGCGGGAACTGGTCGACAACCACCCCGGCGGCAGTACCGGCGAGTTCATGACCATCAACGCGATCGTATACACCCTGACCGACCTCGAAGGGGTGCAAGCGGTCACCATCCTCGTGGACGGGACGCCTCTAGATTCGCTGGCCGGCCACATGGACCTCCGGGAGAACCTGGACCGCGGGGGGATCCGATCCCAGCCGGTCTTCGTCGACCTCGATCGGGCAGCCTGGTTGCAAGACCAGGTAGACCGCGGACACGCAGTATGGCGGCTTGACCCGGTGGAGGTCGCCCGCCGCGACGGCCGCATGGCCGGGTTCCGACTCACGGATGAGTTCCGGCTGTTCGGCGTGGAGGCGGGAGTAGCTCTGGTGGAGGCCACTCACCAGGGCTGGGTTCACTTCATCCGCCTGCGGCAGCCGGTGCGGGCGGGCCCCGGCGGCGTCTGGGTCATAGACGCCATCGACATGGACTAGGCGGCGGCGAGGCCGGGGGTCCGCGATGATCACCTTC
>DOZU01000092.1 GCA_003517845.1 Clostridiales bacterium
TGCCGCCCGCGCCGCGCGATGACTGAGGCGCGGTCGCCGCCGGTGGACTCTCTGCCAGCTTCGCCGGGTCGCCCGGTAGGCGGCAAGCGGTCGCAAGTTGCACACGAATATCCGATAGGTGCCGGGGTATGGACGTTCGAGGGCCTTCCTCGACGAGACCCGGATGCGGTTAGCCTGTAACACGGCCGGCCATCTGGACTCGAGGTCTCGCACCGCCCGGCATTCATTGAGTACCAGCGGGTAGCGGGCATCGTCGCCGGTCGTATTGCGCCAGCGCACGACGATCTCCCAGTCACCGTTCCCCGGGTCCGAGGCCACCGCCATGCCCCGGGGGTACAGGCGGCGAGCCAGTTCCTCTCCCGAACGGTCGCCGGGTGGATAGAGAAAGAGTCTGCCCACGGGCGGATCTCCCTTACATCAGATAAGCCGGGCCAGATATCGGGCATAGGCCAAGGGATAGCGGAAGGTGGGACCCGATCCCCAACCCCAGGTCATGCGGTAAGGCTTGGCATTGACCTCGAGGATGAACACCCTGCCGCCGCGGGTGACGGCCAAATCGACGCCGAGTTCGCCAAGCGGCTCGCCCAGCGCGCTCTCGAGCGCCGATGGTACGCGGCGCGCGACCGTCCGGATCGACTGCCGCACCGACCGCTTGCGGACGACCCGAGCTAGCCCCAGTGCCGTGCCACCCCGGCTGACATTGGCCACCACCCGGCCCGGACCGGCCACCCGTGCGTATGAGCGGGTGATCCGCCAGCGATTGGCGCCATCTCTCTGTAGTAACACCCGGACGTCAAACGGACGCCTGCCGAAAGTGGCGGCCGCGATCCCCTGTTGGACGAGATACGGCCGGTCGGCGAGCCGCTTGCCGCGCTCGGCGAGGAAATCGGCGATGGATCGGCTGTGGCCGCCCGCTCCCCCGGCATACCGGTACTGGATGCCGGACCCGGAGAGCCGTGCGAGGCGGAGGATACCTCGTCCCCGACTGCCCTCATCGGGCTTGAGATAGACCTGCCGGTATTTGCCGAGCATCCGGGCGATCGCCTCCGGGGTGAGGGGCGCCGTCGCCGGAAGGTGGCGCGATAGGCTTGCGACCCCGGCCAAGGTGGAGTGGACGGCGAGTTTCCCGAGAAAACCGGGCGGGAAATACCGGCCAGGCAACTGCGCTTTGAGGGCGGAGCGGGCCCGGGCCACCTCCGGCCGGGCCTCATGGGCCCGGCAGGAAATCCGATCGTACACCACTTCCGGCAAGGGGAGCCTCCCTCGCCGCCAGCTGCCGGCCTGCCGATAGCAGCCGCGGACCGTCCCATCCGCCCAGCCGATGTCAGCCGGACGGAACACATACGCCACCACGCCTGCCGCGTCCGCCCGCCTCGCGACTGCCCGCACCAGGGGTGTCTGGGGACCGAACGGCCGGCGTCCGGAACGGAAGGTGAGGATGCCCACCAGCGGTCCCAGGCGGATCCTCCCGTCCGCCGCCCGCCTGAGCCGCACCCGGAGCCCGGCCGGCAAGGAGAGGGCCTCGGCCACGGGCCGGGTGAGCAGCATCCTGGCGGGCGGCGCTCCCGCCGTGAGGCGAACGGAGACCGTACGCTCTCCCGCCGCCAGCTCGACTCCCGCTCCCGGCTTCTGCGCGAGCCGAGCGAGCATGGCCGGCGGTAGCCGCGCCTCGAGTTCGTCACCCGGGAGGATGGCCAATCGTACCCGGGTCAAGTCGCATCACCTTCCAGCACGTCGCCGGACAGGTCGAAACCAGCTTGCCGCGCGGCCCAGATGAGGGGGCGGACGATGGACCGGCGCCGGACCTCCGTTTGACCGAGCTGCAGGAAGACTGTCCGAGCCAGCTTGGAGTTCGTTTCGAGGAACCAGATGCGGCCGGAACGATCCAGGGCGAGATCGATGCCCATCTCTCCCGAGGGACCGGCCGCCTCCATCAGCTCCCGGATGAACGCCGCCTGGGGACCGAACGGCCCGAAGCGGCTGGGCGCCTTGCGCACCAGGATCCCTACCGTTGGCCCCAGCCGAAGCGTGCGCCGGAGGGGGAGCCAGATCAACCGGAGGCGCGAGGGAAGGGGGAGGCCGAGGCGGCGGGCGAGCGGCCCCGGCAGACCGAGCCACGGGTCATCGCCTTGCACCCAAGGGAGGCGGGCGCGGGCCGCGCCAAAACGGAGGATGATCGGCCCGCCTCCGGCGATCTCAAGCCCCGGCGGCAGGCACAGTCGGTCGGCCGGCGCGCGGCGAACCCCGACGATCATCGCCAACCCCCCCGGGTCCCCAGCATTCCGTCAACAGCTTATGAAAGCCCCGGGTGGCGGTACCGAGAGGAGCGACCCATGGCGAGGGTCTACATCTGCCGCGCGCCTGTCAGTCGCGGAACTCCACGACCTCCTCCAGCGGACGGCGCTCGCGCGGCCGAGGGGCGCCGGCGGGCACGCCCACGGCGATGATGGCCACCGGGCGCAGGGCGGGCGGCAGGTCAAGCGCCGCGGTTGCCTGGTCCTCGGCGAACGCCCCCACCCAGCAGGTGCCGTATCCGAGACTCACCGCTGTCAACAGGATGTTCTGAATGGCGGCTGCCGTGTCTTGCAGGGCGTACAGGGAGGTGCCCCGGGATCCGTACCGGCTTTCGGTGCGGGGCAGGTCCGCCAGGACGACGATGGCCACAGGAGCCGCGGCCACGAAGCTCTGTCCATGGGCGGCCTGGGCCAGGCGCTGGCGGAGATCGGCGTGGCGCACCACCAAGAAGCGCCAGGGTTGCCGGTTGCCGGCGCTGGGAGCCTGCACGGCGGCAGACAGCATTGCCCGCAGGTGTTCCTCGGGGATGGGCGCCGGCTTGAACTGGCGTACGCTCACTCGACCGGCAATCGCCTGCGCCAGCGGGAAGTTATCGGCATTGGTCATGGACGGCGCACTCCTCCTCGGGAAGGTCCTCCTCCAAGCTACCGTGATCATTCCCGGTTCACGCCCCAAACCCTTCCGGCCGTACGCGATGAGTGGCGGCAGGAACCGGCGGTCGCGAGGTGGAAAGGGCGGGCGATGAGAGGAGGGAAGGCCGGATGAACCGGACGCGCATGGTGGCATATAGCAGCGGTTCCCTCGCAGCAGCCCTGGCCTACCAGGCCTTTGGCACCTACGTCATGTTCTTCTACCTGGATGTGGTCAAGCTTAGCACCGCCCTGTACGGCCTCGGCTTCTTCCTGTACGGCCTGTGGAATGCCGTCAACGACCCGTTGTTCGGTCAGCTCTCCGATCGAACCCGCACCCGTTGGGGCCGGCGGACGCCCTACATCGCCCTCGGCGCCTTGCCGCTCGCGGTCGCTTTCTATCTCGTGTGGACGCCGCCTTTCGGACCGGATCAGATGGGGGCCCTTTTCGCCTATTTCCTCGCCACCATCTTCCTGTTTGACACCTTATTCTCGCTGGTCATCCTCAACTGGACGGCCCTCTTTCCCGAGATCGCCCGGACCCTCCGCGAACGGGCGGAAGTCGCAGCCTGGCGGGAGGCATTCTCGATCATCGGCCTGATCCTGGGGATCGCCCTGCCGCCGGTCATCTATGGGGCCCTGGGCTGGCGGGCGCTGGGAATACTCTTCGGGCTGCTCACCGCCGTATCGCTGGCGGTGGCGGTGTGGGGGGGGCGCGAGCGCCCGGAGTTCTCCCATGACCGGCCGCTGGGTCTCCGCCAGGCCCTCGGTCACACCTTCCGCAACCGCTCCTTCGTGACCATCGTCCTGGCCAACACTTTCATCCAGTTCGCCTTCATCGTCCTCACCGCCACCGTGCCCTTCTATGTCAAGTACGTGCTGGGCGGCGGGGGAATGGAGACGTCGATCATGTTGGGCGCGACCTTCGTCATGGCGCTGCCGATGGTGTACGGATGGGCCGGCGTGGCGGTGCGGCGGGGCGCCCGCTGGGCGCTGATGGCATCGACCGTGCTCTTCGCCGTCGCCCTCATCCCCTTCGCCTTCGTCCGCACCTTCGTGGGCGGGGTGGTCACGACCACCTTGATGGGGGCGGGCCTCGCGGGACTCATCGTCCTCGTGAACATCCTCATCGCCGACGTATGCGACGAAGATGAACTGCGCACCGGCGCCCGCCGCGAGGGCATGTACTTCGGCGTCAACGGCCTGTTCATCCGGCTGGCCATCTCCTTGCAGGCCCTGGTGGTGACCGGGCTGCTCCACTTCGGAGGCTATGACGCCTACCTTCCCGTTCAGCCCGACACCGCCATCCTGGCTTTTCGGGCGCTGATGACCGCGGTACCGATCGCGGCCCTGGTCCTGACCTGGTTATGCCTGCGGGCGTATCCTCTACACGGCGCGCGCCTGGAGGAGGTCAGGAGCGCGGTCGAACGCTTGCACGCCGCGAAGGCTGCTGCCCGAAGTTGATTCTGAACCGGAGGCCGGCGACGTACCCATGATGACGGGAGGAGAGGGCCGGTGGTCGTCATCTGCCGTCGCCGCGCGGTCGTCCTGGCCGCCATCACCGTCCCGTTACTGGCGGCGGCCCTCGCCCGCCCGCCGGCGTGGGCGGCAGTGGGCCAAGCGCTGGTGGCCGGCGCCGGCATGGGCCGGCGACTGCCCGTGTATGCGGTGGCGACCGCGGAACCGGTCGTGGCCCTCTCCTTCGACGCAGCCTGGGGGGCGGGGCGAACCCCGGAGATCCTGGCCATTCTGGCCGGCCATGATGTCCGGGCCACGTTCTTCCTGGTGGGTTTCTGGATCGACCGCTACCCGGAGATGGTCCAGAAGATCGTGGCCGCCGGCCATGACCTCGGCAACCATAGCGCCACGCACCCTCGCCTGGACGCGCTCGGCCGCGAGGCGATCGCCCGCGAGATCGGGACGGTTCACCGGCAACTACAGCGGTTCGGGGGTGGAGAGCCGTTCCTCTTCCGCCCGCCTTTCGGCGCCTTCTCCGACCGGGTCCTGGAGGTGGCGGAGGAACTCGGCTACCTGAGCATCCAGTGGAGCGTCGACTCCCTCGACTGGCGCCCGACCCGTCCCGAGCGCATCATCGAAAGGGTGCTGGACCAGGCGCATCCCGGGGCCATCATCCTGTTCCACAATGACGGCGAACACACGCCGGCGGCGCTGTCTCCCATCATCGATGGACTTCGGGCCCGCGGCTACCGCTTCGCGCCCATCTCGGAACTGGTGTACCGGGATCACTTCCGCATCGACCATCGCGGCGTCCAGCACCGGCGGCCATCCGCCCGCTAGCGGATGGGATCGAGATGGGTGAGGCTGCCGGCATCGCCCTCTCTTTCCCCGCCGGTAACCGGACGCGTCCCTCGCAGTCCACGTAAAAGCGATGCGGCCTTCTGAAAGTAATCGAGAGCTTCCTCCTTCCGGTCTTGGGCCAAAAGCAACTCCCCCAGCTCATAGTAGCTGCCCGCAAGCTCCGCGAACCGGGACAGCTGCTCAAAACCATTCATGCTCGCCACCAGGTGGGGGAACGCTTCATCGCTCAGGCCGTTCCGCCGGCAGATACTGCCCACGACGAAGTGAGCCCGGGCGAGGTCGCCGGGTGAGTGCAGTTCCCCGGCAACGGATAGTGCCTCCCGCGCCCGGTCGAGGGCCGGCCCGGCTTCCTCGCGGTGTTGGTGATAGCGGGCGAGTTCCAGCAACGCGACCGCCTCTCCCCGGCGATCGCAGATGCAGCGATGCAGCGACAGGCTCCGGTGGAAACAGCGTCCTGCCTCCTCCCATTGGTCCAGGCGGGCCGCTAGCAGACCCAGGTAACCTTGCAAGCGGGCCGCCAGACCTACCTGGCCCATGGACTCCAGCGCCAGGCGCGCCCGGTCAGACTCCGCCCGGGCCGCTTCGGGGTCGCCGCGCTCCCCGGCGGCGATGGACCGTTCCAGGGCCGCCGTCCCCATGGCCTTGAGGTTGGCGAAATGTTGTGACCGCTGGGCTGCTTCCCGGATGAGTTCGCTGCCGACCTCCGATTCCTCGAGGCTGAGATGAGTTGCGCCGAGGTTGGCCCTGATCTTCGTCTCGATCACCGGGTCATCGGTCCCGTTCAGGGCCTCCAGCGCCCGCTGGTAAGCTTGTATCGCCCCCCGGTAATCGCGCGACTGTTGCTTGAGGACTCCGAGTTCAAAGTGGACAGCCGCGGCGCGGGGCGCATCACCGCACCGTTCGAACTCCGCCAGCGCCGCCTCCAACTCCGCCCGCGCGCGCGGCTCCTCGCCCTTTAGCCCATGTACCGCCGCCAGGTGGAACCTGGCCGTCGCCTGGCGGAGGCCGTCGCCGAGGTCCTCGGCCAGGCGGAGCGCATCGGCGAGCCGTTTCTCGGCACCGCCCGGGTCGTCGAGGATCAGCGCACACCGGCCGAGGTTGATCAGCATGTCGCAGCGGTCCCGCTCGGTCTCCGCTCGCGTTTCGAGGAAGTAGCCCGGAGGGTAGCCCAGGCGATTAGCCAGAGTAATCAGCGCTTTCAGCGAGGGCATGGTCAGCCCTTTCTCGACCTGGCTGATGAAGGGCGCGGTGAAGTCCTTGCCCGCCAGTTCGCGCTGGGTGAGCTGCCGTTCCCGGCGGGCCTTGCGCAACTTCTCTCCGAGCTTCACCGACTCATCTCCTCCGCCAGCGGCACCGGCCTTCCCTGCCGGCGCCGCCAGCCTGCCCAATTCCCCGTCCCTTAGCTCTACTCCTTCCCGGCTTGAGTCAGACTAATTCCCAGGACGAGGTCTCACTCCCGCGGGTTCGCGCCGACCCGGGTCAGGTGGAGTTGCGGCAGGAATCCGGAGCGGGCCCGGCAGAAGTACTGGACCAGGGAGGCCGATCATGCACCGACTCGCGTTCGATACCGACCGCTATCTCGCCGCGCAAAACCAGGCCATCGTCAAGCGGCTGGAGATCTTCTCCGGCAAGCTCTACCT
>DOZU01000097.1 GCA_003517845.1 Clostridiales bacterium
CACGCTGACCGGGTTATCCGATCGGCTGTCGACCAGCCTCACCTTGCCCGCCAGCAACTGCCGCGCACGCCTGGCGGCCACGACTACCAGCGTATACTTGCTGTCTACCGCTTGCATCAACTCGTCCAACGGCAACTCCTTCACTCGGACTGTGATTCCCTCCATCGGCGCCCTCAGCGGTCCCCTTCCCGCCGCCGGCTGCTCCCGACTCCCGGGTGGACCGAGCTTGCCGATTCGTCCGACAGCGCTCGGCACAGACGATGGCCGCTAACTGGCCCGCGGCATCCTCCTTGCGGTCGTTGCAGATCACGTAATCGTAAGCGGCTCGAGCCGCGACCTCGACCGGCGCATGCTTGAGCCGCCGGTCCCGGGTCCGCTCATCCTCAGTCCCCCGGGCATCGATGCGCTCTCGCACTTGGCACAGGCTAGGCGGCATGACGAATACGAAAACTGCGTCGCATCCAGTGGAACGTACCTGCGCCGCGCCTTGCACATCGATGTCCAGGACCACATCCTTGCCGCTCGCTAGCAGTTGCTCCACTTCGCCCCGTAGCGTCCCATACCAATGCCCGTATACCTCGGCGCATTCCAGGAAGTCGCCCGTCTTCATTCTCTCCCGGAAACCGCTCGCCGTCAAGAAGTAGTAGTCCACGCCGTCGGTCTCGGTCGGCCGAGGTGATCTGGTCGTGGCAGAAACAGAAAACGCCAGATCCGCCACCGTCGCCAACAAGGTCCGGATGAGGGTCGTCTTGCCGGCCCCGGATGGACCCGAGATCACGATCAGGAAAGGCACTCTCGGCGTCATCGTGGACCCTGCCCGCCGCCCGGAGACGCACCCGGCGGACGATCGCCCGCCAGCCGGACGGCCAAGGTATCCGGGTGTACCGCGGACAGGATGACGAGATCGGTGTCGGTTACGATCACTGCCCTCGTCTTTCGCCCATAGGTGGCATCGACCAGTTCGCTCTGTGCTCGCGCTTCCTGGACGATCCGCTTGATGGGCGCGGATTCGGGGCTAACCACCGCGACGACCCGTTCGGCAGCGATCATATTGCCGAAACCGATGCCAACCATCCGCACCGTCATCCCCGGCACCTCCGCACCAGGCTAGCGCTTGCTCGCGAGGCGCTTCAGGAGTTCGCCTCGCTGCCGCTTGCCCAGCCCCTGCACTCGGCGGGAATCGTCGATCCCGATCTCTTCCATGATCCTCCGTGCGGTGGTCTTGCCCACCCGGGGCAGGGAAGCCAGGAGATAAGCGACGCGCATCTTGGCCATGACTTCATTGTCTCGGCCATCCAGCACGTCCCTGAGGCTCAGGCGGCCTTTCTTGAGCCGCTGCCTCATTTCCTTGCGCCTGCTCCGCATAGCCTGAGCCTTCTCCAAGGCCTTACGCCGTTGCTGAAGCGTGAGAACTGGCAGTGCCATCTGTTCACTTCACCTCCTTCCTTCCGCGACTATCACTCGAGGTTTTGTACCTGTTCCCTGACCTTCTCGAGTTCCTCCCGCGCGTCCAGGAGCAGCCTGCTAATGGGCAGGTCCCCCGTCTTGGACGCGGCTGTGTTCAACTCCCGGCCTATCTCCTGCGACAGGAAGTCCAGTCGCCTGCCGGCCGGACCACCGGCCGTCAGCGTCCGGCCGGCCTCGTGAAGATGGCTTCCCACTCTGACCAGTTCCTCCGTTATGTCGCACCTCTCCGCAGCCAGGGCGACCTCGGTGGTCAGCCGGGCTGCGTCCAGTTCCATGCCACCGCCGAAGGCGTTCAGACGTTCGGTCAGCCGGGCGCGGCCTTCCTCAAGCGCTCGCGGCACTGCCACGCTAACCTCTTCCATAAGTTGCCCGAGCCGAGAGAGTCTATGTGCCAGGTCCCGGCAAAGCCGGTCGCCCTCTCGCCGCCGCATAGCGGCCAGTTGGCCGACGCCCTCGGTCACCGCCTCGTGCACAGCGGGGTACACCGCCTCGAGGTCTTCGTCTTGAGGCCCGCCGGCCATCACGCCTGGCAAGGTCAAGATGGTGTCGAGGCGAGGAGGATCGGAGAGCGCCAGCCGCCGCCCTAGTTGAAGCAGCATCTCGTGGTACCGCTCGGCCAGGTCCGCATCCACCCGAACCTGGCCGTCGCCGCCCGCCAACCGCTCGACGGTGAGCGACAACTCGACCCGACCTCGGGTCAACTGCTCCTGGACGGCCGCACGGACTCGTTCCTCAAGACCGCCATAGCCACGGGGCAATCGCAAGCTCAGGTCGAAGAACCGATGGTTTACCGAGCGTACCTCGGCGACGGCGCGATGGCCAGTCGTCCGGCCTTCGCCGCGGCCATACCCCGTCATGCTCCTCAGCATAGCTCACCCCAAGCCTGGTCCATCGTGCCAGGTCCCCTTCGTGGTTCGACCTGCTTGCAAGGATTCCTTTCTCCGTGCTCCCGGCAAGTTGCTAAAATCGTCCAGCCACGGAGGCGATCCGGTCCAGCGCCTCGACCAGGCGTGCCTCCTCACAACACAGCGCCAAGCGTACGTAACCTTCGCCCTGGCTGCCGTAGGCGGGCCCGGGGGCGACGCTGACGCCGGTGCGCTCCAGCAGTTCGGCGGCAAAAGACGCGCTGTCCCGGACGCCCGGCGGGACAGCCCACAGATAGAAGGTGCCTTCGGGCACCTGCAAGTCCCAGCCGCACCGGGTCAGCCGGGCGACTGCGAGGTCGCGTCTTCGGCGGTAGACGGCGTTCATCTCCCGGATGAAATCCGGTCCACCCGGCCAGGTCAGGGCCTCGACTGCCGCGTACTGAACGGCCGTGAACTGCCCGGAGTCGGTGTTGTTCTTGATCCGGCCCAGGGCTGCTACGGCCTCGGCATTCCCCACCGCTGCGCCGATTCGCCACCCGGTCATGTTGAAGGGCTTGGAGAGCGAGTAGAACTCGACGGCAACTTCCTTGGCCCCGGGGATCTGCAGGACGCTGGGAGCACCGGTGCCGGCATAAGTCATCTCGACGTAGGCTGCATCGTGGCAGAGCAGGATGTCGTGCCGCCGGGCGAAGTCGACTGCCTGGCCGAGTTGCTCGACCGTGGCCATGCCGGCCGTCGGGTTGTTCGGGTAGTTCAGGAACATCAGCCTGGACTGCTCGCGAACTTCCCGGGGTATGGCCGCGAGGTCGGGGAAGAAACCTCGTTCAGCGAGCAGCGGCATGGGCACGGGGCGACCGCCCGCGAGGATGGTGTGGGCTCGATACACGGGGTAGGCGGGATCGGGCACCAGCACCGGGTCGCCCGGGTCAACCCAGGCCCAGATCAGG
>DOZU01000082.1:0-3274 GCA_003517845.1 Clostridiales bacterium
CCGCCGAAAGTGACCTGCCATTGACGCGTGCGGCCGTGGGGGTTGACATAGCGAAACCGGATCAGTTCCTTGCCCGACCCGCGGAGGATGATGTCTACCAGGCGCGGATCGAGTTCGGACACCGGCCGATCCGTGGGCATCCCGTGGTGGGCGGCCACGGCCTCCAGCAGTTGCTGATAGTAGGTGCTGGTGCCCCGGCTCCAGGGGGCGACCGCTCCGTCATCGAGGGACCGGGAACGATCGGGGATGATCAGCTCGGGGTCGATTTCCATCCGGGTCCCCAGGCCGTGACAACTGGGGCAGGCACCATAGGGGCTATTGAACGAGAACATCCGGGGAGACAGCTCTTCCAGGCTGATGCCGCACTCCGCACACGCGAACTGCTGGCTGAACATGATCTCGCCGCCACCGGTGTCCGCCACCACCAGCCCGCCCGAAAGCCGCATGGCCGCCTCCACCGAGTCGGCCAAACGCGACCGCAAGCCTTCGCGGATCGCGACTCGATCCACCACGACCTCGATGGTATGCTTCTTGCTCTTCTCCAGCCGCGGCCCTTCCGATGTCTCCACCACCTGCCCGTCAATCCGCACCCGGACGTAGCCGCCTCGCTTGATGTCTTCCAGGACCTTCTCGTGCTCGCCCTTGCGTCCTCTCACCAGCGGTGCCAACAGATTGACCCGGGTCCCCTCCGGCAGGGCCAGGAGCTGGTCCACCACCTGGTCCACCGTCTGCTGGGCAATCGGCCGGCCGCACCTCGGACAGTGGGGCCGGCCGATCCTGGCAAACAGCAGTCGCAGGTAATCGTAGATCTCCGTCACCGTGGCCACGGTCGAGCGGGGATTCCGCCCGGCGGTTCGCTGGTCGATGCAGATGGCCGGGGATAGGCCCTCTATGTGATCGACATCGGGTTTGTCCATTTGGCCGAGGAACTGCCGCGCGTAGGCGGAGAGCGACTCCACGTAGCGGCGCTGCCCCTCGGCATAGATAGTATCCAGGGCCAGTGAACTCTTGCCTGACCCGGACAGCCCGGTGATCACGATCAGGCAGTCTCGGGGCAACTCCAGATCGATGCCCTTGAGATTGTGCTGCCGGGCTCCCCGGATGACGATGCTGCTCGGCAAACTCAGGTGCTCCTTTCCGTCTTGGCAGGACGGCGGGCCATCTCTTCCAGTTCGATGATCAGGTCGCGCAAGTCGGCAGCCCTTTCAAACTCAAGGCGGCGGGAGGCTTCCTTCATCTCCTGGGTCAGGCGGTGGATCCAGCCGGGAATATCCCGGCGCTGCAGCTCCCGCAAGTCGGCGGGAAGATATGCCGACCTGCGTTCCGCCACCCGACTGGCCTGGATGACATCGCGCACGGCCTTATGCACCGTCTCCGGCGTGATCCCGTGCTCGCGGTTATAGTCCCCCTGGATCCGGCGGCGGCGCTCCGTCTCATCGATCGCTCGCCGCATCGACTTGGTGACGCTATCGGCGTACATGATGACCTTGCCGTGGAGGTTGCGCGCCGCCCGGCCGATCGTCTGGACCAGGGAAGTGGCCGAGCGCAGGTAACCCTCGCGGTCGGCGTCGAGGATCGCCACCAGTGACACCTCCGGCAGGTCCAGACCCTCGCGCAGCAGGTTGATCCCAACCAGCACGTCGAAAGCGCCCAGCCGGAGGTCCCGTAGGATCTGCATCCGTTCCAGGGTATCCACTTCCGAATGCAGATAGCGGGCGCGAAGCCCTGCGTCCTTCAAGTAGTCGGTGAGGTCCTCGGCCAGCTTCTTGGTGAGCGTGGTCACCAGCGAGCGCTCCCCCGCTTCCACCCTGCCCTGGACCTCGGAGATCAGATCTTCCACCTGCCCGCGGGTGGGCCGAACCACCACCTCCGGGTCGATCAGTCCCGTGGGGCGGACGATCTGTTCGACGACCGTCTTCGCGCGGTCGAGTTCGTAGGGCCCGGGCGTGGCCGACACGTAGATTGCCTGTCGGACCCGTTCCTCGAATTCGGCGAAGGCGAGCGGTCGATTGTCGAAGGCTGAAGGCAGGCGAAAACCGTGCTCCACCAGCGATTCCTTGCGCGAGCGATCGCCCTGATACATGGCGCGCAACTGGGGGATGGCCTGATGGGACTCGTCCACGACCATCAGCCGATCGTCGGGGAAGAAATCCAGCAGGGTGTAAGGGGCCTGTCCCGGCTGGCGGCCGGTCAGATAGCGCGAGTAGTTCTCAATGCCGGCGCAGTAACCCGTCTCCCGGAGCATCTCCAGGTCATGATGGGTTCGCATCTCCAGGCGCTGCGCTTCCACCAGCCGATCATGCTTCCGGAACCAGGCCACCCGCTCCTCAAGTTCTCGTTCGATCGCGTCCGCCGCCCGCCGCAACTTATCCTGAAAAGTGACGTAATGGCTGGCAGGGTAGATGGCCACGTGGTCCCGGTAAGCTAAGACCTCCCCGGTCAACACATCGATCTCGGCGATCCTCTCCACTTCGTCGCCGAAGAACTCCACCCGCAGAGCCCGCTCGCCGGCTCCCGCGGGGAGGACCTCCAGGACATCGCCCCGCACTCGAAAGCTTCCGCGGACGAGGGTCACGTCGTTGCGGTGATACTGCACGGCCACCAGTTGCCGGAGGACCTCATCCCGATCCCGGCTGCTCCCGACCCGCAGCGACACCATCAGGTCGCGGTAGTCCTCGGGCGAACCGAGGCCGTAGATGCACGAGACGCTTGCGACCACCAGGACGTCCCTTCGTTCCACCAGCGCGGCGGTGGCGGAGTGGCGCAGTTTGTCGATTTCGTCGTTGACCAGGGTGTCCTTTTCGATATAGGTGTCCGTCTGCGGGAGGTACGCCTCGGGCTGATAGTAGTCGTAGTAAGACACGAAGTACTCGACGGCGTTCTCGGGGAAGAACTCCTTGAACTCGGCGCACAGTTGCGCGGCCAACGTCTTGTTGTGGGACATTACCAGCGTCGGGCGGTTGATATGTGCTACCAGGTTGGCAATGGTGAAGGTCTTGCCGCTGCCGGTGACCCCGAGCAGGATGGTATCACGGTAGCCGCTCTCCACCGCCCGGATGAGTTCCTCCACCGCCCGCGGCTGGTCGCCGCGGAGCGCGAAGGGCGCACGCAGGGTGAACGAAGACATGAAACCCACCTTGAGCGAGGATATTGACCCGTCCGCAGCAATTATAACACATCCGGAGACCGATGGCGAACGTATGTTCCCGGCGGTCGGTGCACGGGTCCGCTACTACGAGAGTGCGGTTACTATGGTGGTTGCGGTCGCACGGTG
>DOZU01000082.1:3640-11835 GCA_003517845.1 Clostridiales bacterium
CACGGTGGTGTTCGTGGCGCCTGTAGGGGCGGGTTCCGAACCCGCCCCTACCACCGAATGGGTCGCGACGAATGGACCGCGACCTGTCCTACCCCGAACCTGGCGGCTGCGAATCACGACTTGTTCCGCCACGAAGGTGGGCGCTACCGCCCCGCCTCGCCGTTTTCCTGCCCCGGGGCGCCCCGACGGGCATGGGGGTCTACTCGGGACTGAGTCTGACAGCCAGCGCGTCGACTACCTGGCAGCCGGCGCCGGCAGGCCCCACCATAACCGGATTCAAGTCGAGTTCCACGAGGTCGGGGATGGAAGCCAGTCGGCGGGAGACGGCGGCCACCAGTCGCGCCAGGGCCGCCCGGTCCGCGGGAGGACCACCGCGTACCCCCTCAAGCAGCGGCGCGGCCTTGAGTTCCCCGATCATGGCCATGGCCATATCCTCGTCCACGGGCGCCAGCCGCCAGGCCGCATCCCGCACGTATTCGGCCAACAGGCCGCCGGCGCCGACCATGATCACCGGCCCGAACTGGGGATCGCGAAGTCCCCCGACGATGAACTCCTGGCCTCGGGCCATTCGCTGGACCAGACCCCCGCTGATGCGAAGGCCAGGACGGTAGGCCCGGGCCGCGGTCACCGCCCGCTCCCACGCGGCGGGGATGTCATCGGCCTGCGCCAGGTTCAGGATCACCGCCCCCGCTTCCGACTTGTGGGGGAGGTCGGGCGACACCAGTTTGAGCGCTACCGGCAACCCCAGTTCGGTCGCGGCGACCGACGCCTCGGCCGGATTACCTGTCGCCCGCCAGGGGGCGATGGGGATAGCTTCGGCCGCGATCATCCGGTAGACTTCGGGCTCCGTCAAGGTCTGTCTCCGGCCGGCCTCCCCGCCCGCGGCGGGGAAGGGCAGGGTGAGGGCCCGGCGGCCGGCTTGTCGGAGTGTGCGGTGGCGCAGCAGGTTGGCGAAGGCGCGGGCCGCCCGGTCGGGCGTCTCGAAAGTAGGTATCCCCGCCTCCTCTAGCCGGCGCCGCCCTTCGGCCACCCACTTCCCCGCCATCAAGCAGGGTAAGAAGGGCTTTGGGGGGGGCTGGCGGGAGGAGGCGCGACCATAGGCCTCGAGCAGGTGATCCGCGAGCGCCTCCGCCGACAGGAACAAGGTGGGCAAGTCGAGGAGGATTACGGCGTCCACGCCCGCGTCACCGAGCAGCAACTCCAAAGCCATGGCGTGTTGCATGGCCGTGCCCGACGCCGTCATGTCGAGGTGGCCCTCCGGCCGGCATACAGCGGAGAATGGTGGCAGGATGTCCACCAGCGCCTGCCGCGTAGCGCCGGTCACCCGCGCGGGCTCGATCTCGGGCAGGGCGGCCAGCGCATCGGTCGCGTACACCCCGGGTCCCCCGGCGTGGGTCATCAGGAACACCCGGTTGCCAGACGGCGAGGGCAGAGTGTCGAAAGCCTGGAGGGTATCGAGGAGTTCCTCGACCGTCTTCACCCGGGTGAGCCCATATTGGCGGAAAGCTCCATCATATAGCGCGTCTTCCCCGGCGAGCGCCCCGGTGTGCGAACATGCCGCCTGGCGCCCGGCCGGCGTCACTCCGACCTTCAAGACGACCACCGGCTTGGTCTGGGCAACCCGGGCGGCCGTCAACAGCAGCTTTCGCGGGTCGGGGTAGCCCTCGAGGTACATCCCGATCACGCGCGTGTGCTCATCTTGACCCAGATAGGTCATGGCCTGAACCAGGTCTACTCCGACCATGTTGCCCAGGCTGACAAAGCGGTTGAACCCCGTTGGCCGGGGGCGGGAAGACCAGCTCTGGAGGATCCAGGCGCCGAATGCCCCGCTCTGGGAGAGGAAGCTTATGCCGCCGGGTTGATGAGCGGTGCCGAGCAGGAACGTCGTATCCATCCGATTGTGGGTATCGATGACGCCGATGCAGTTGGGGCCAAGATGTAGGACTTGCTGCTGGCGGCAGAAGGCCTCGAGTTCGGCCTGGCGGGTCCGGCCTTCGGGAGTGCCCGTCTCGGCGTAACCGCCGGCCGTGGTGATGATGGCGCGCACGTCCTGCCGGTCTCGGCGGCGGCACCGCACATCCTCGAGCACGGAGGGAATGGTGGTCGCCGGAAGACACAGCACTACCAGATCGAGCGGGCCGGGAATGGAGACGAGGTCAGGGTAACATGCCCATCCCTCGAGCGCCCGTTCCCGGGGATTGACCGGGTACACGGGCCCAAGGTGACCTACCGCCCGGAGATTGCGCAGCACCTGATGGCCCGGCTTGGCCGGGTCGCGAGACGCGCCGACCACCGCGCATCCTCGGGGGATGAAGAACGGGTCCAAGGCGGTCGCCTCGCTCCGTGGTGGGGTCATCGATGGTCCGACCGGGGACTCGTCCGGATCAGCCACGCTCCTTCGGGTTCAGGCGTGTTGGCGTCCGGGTTCTCGCGGTCAAACGCCCACCGTTGCGCATTTTCGGCCCCATAGCGGCGGATGTGATTCAGCGATTCCTCGTTGCGGATAACGTGCTCATAGTAGCTGCGTTGCCCCACGGAAATGCCCGGGGTGCCGCGGGCCTGGTTGATGCGGCGGGCAGAGAAGGTCTTCAACTGCCGTACGATTTCCGGCCGGCGATGGATCCGGCGTGTGCTGGACTGCATTGCCGCCGCTGCAGGCGTCATTGCCGTGATCCTCGTAGGGGCGGGTTCGGAACCCGCCCCTACCCCACTCGTCCCGGCGGAACCCGCCCCTGCCAGAGTCGCTGCGCCCGCGAATTCGATTACAACGACCCCATGGATGTGATCAGGCATCACCATAAACGCATCTAACTCCACATTGGCCATGTGGTTCGGCAGGTCGTCCCATGTCCGTTCGACCATGCGCCCGAGTTGATTCAGAAACATTTCTCCGTCCACGATCTCGCCGAACAGACACGCTCGATCCAGCGTACAGACCGTCAGGAAATACGACCCTGACTGCGCGTAGTCGTAGCCCTTCAGCCGGATGGAGCGCCGGCAAAGTCTGTCCAAATCGGCGGCTATCATCCCGTCCCCTCCGGTCCGTCGGGTGACGGCCCCCATTGTATCGCTATAGCGGCCATTGTAGGGGCGGGTCCTGAACCCGCCCCTACAAGAATCTGCCTGCCCGAATCGCCCGTAAAGGAATTGCCGTACAACAACCCTCCTGCCCGACCTGCTGCTATCTCCTGCCGCGCAGCAACCTCCGAACGAAGGCGGCGAGGATGCCCGGGCGCCCTATCTCCATCTGCGGCAGATCGCCTGGTTCCGGCGCCAAGAGGATGCCGAGCCGGCGGTCAGTCCAAATAGGGCCGGCGATGACGACGGTCACCGGCCCGCCCGGACGCTCTACCCCCAGTTCGATGACCGGCCCGGCCTGCTCCAGGGCTGCGGTGAACTCGGCCCGCGAACCCACCGCATGGGCGTTGACCGTACGTACCACGTCTCCCGTACGCAGACCGGCATGATCGGCGGGCAATCCCGGCATCACGTCGAGGATGGTCAACTGGCCGGGAAGGCTCTTCAACCAGGCCGGACGGCCGAGTTCCGCCCGCCCGCCGCGCCGGATCACCAGTTCATGGCCAACGATGGCGGCGACGGCCGCCGGCCAGAGGAACAAAGGGTGTCTCCCCCCCAGCAAGGCTAGTCCCAGCAGGACCAGGCTGTACAGGGCGAGATACTTGCCGGTTTCCCGGCTGCGCCGCACCGGCGAACGGCTGACGGCAAGATCGCCGTAGCCCATGACGGCGATGACCGGCAGCATCTGGAACATCATGTCCGGATCTTCGAGCAGCCGGGGAGCGACGGGGATCAAGGGCCACCATCCCGGCATGCGGATCCCTTGCTCCACGACTTCCCGGGGCACCGCCCCGAGCAGCAGCACGACAAAAGGGATCGGCCAGAACCGCTGCAGGCTGAACCCCCCCACCACCTCTCGGCCCTGGGTACGGATGAAGGCCGGGGTGGCGGTACGAAACCCGGTCAACGTGATGAGCAGGCTCTCCATCAAGTGCAGGATGGCAACCATGGCCAGGAGGGCGGCCACATCCACTGCCGGAAAGCCGAAGGCCAGGCTGCTGAGCGACGCCAGTCCCCCGGCGTAGGCCAGGCAGATCAGGCGAGGGCTCACCAGCATCAAGAGCATCGCCAGCAAGATCAGATAGCCGAATTGGGCCCCCGGAGTGAAAGTTACCCCCACGAAGACCAGCAGGAAGCTGCCGGCGACCCCGGCCAACATTCCCTGGACGACCGCGTGGACGGTCTGGGGGAACGGTCGGTTCTTGACCTGGCCGAATAATCGCCGCTCGTTGGCGGCGATCCGCCGATACTGGAAAGATACGGCCAGTACGAACAACCAGAACAGGAAAAAACGAGGCGACAGGGGATTGAACATCATATCGGGGATCAGGGCCAATATGGCCCTCGCGATGCCGAGGAACGGGAACATCGACCGACCTCCCCGGGGCCTAGCGTCCCAGTTCCTGCCGCAAGATGTTCATGGCCTCGATCAACTGCCGGTTACGGCGGTCCTCCAGGTCTTCCAGCCGGACCGCTCGCTCACCTTCCGCCGGCTCGAGGTTCTCAACCAGCACATCCGGCTCCACGCCGACGCGGTCGGGGGTGGCGCCTCCCGGCAGGAAGTAGCGGGCGGTCGTGAGGCGGAGGGCGGTACCCTCCCCGAGTTCGTACGCCCTCTGGACGGACCCCTTGCCGAAGGTACGGGTACCCACGAGCGTTCCCGCCTCGCGGTCGCGAATGGCCCCGGCCAAAATCTCGGCGGCGCTGGCCGTACCCGCGTTCACCAGCACGACCATCGGCAGCCCCAGTCCCTCGCCGCGCGCGTCGAATACTTCCCGTTGCCCATCCCGGGAATGAATCTCGACGATACGGCCTCTCGGGACGAAGTGCTCGGCGACCATAGCCGTCTCCGCCAGCAGTCCTCCGGAATTGTTGCGCAGATCAAGGATGAGGCCCCGCAGCCCTCCGCGGCGCAGATCAGTCAGGGCTTGCTCCACCAGGGCGGGAGTGCGCTGGTCGATGCCGGCTAGGTGCAGATAACCGATGCCCGCTTCTGGATCCAGCATCACCGCGAAAGCGGGGTTGATCCGGATGCGCCCGCGGACGATGTTGAGCTCGAGTCGCTGGTCGCCTTCAGGTGTCCGCCGGAGAACGCTGATGCTCACCGGCGTGCCGGCGGGACCCCGGATCAAGGTGACCACCACTTCCAGCGGCACTCCCCTCACGTCGCGGCCGTCAACGGCGACAATCCGATCGAGCGGCCACATGCCCGCCCGCTCGGCGGGGCTGTCGCGGAAGGGATGGACTACGGTGATGTATGGATCTCGATATTCGACCACGACGCCGATGCCCTCATACTCGCCCTCGGTCCGCTGGATGAAGTCCTCGTAAGCCGCCGGATCGAGGTAATACGAGTACGGGTCATCCAGGGCACGGACCATCCCGCTAATCGCTCCCTCGGCCAGGCGATCCAGGTCCACCTGGTCGGGGTCGACAAATTCAGTCTGAATCAGTTCCAGGGTCCAGCCAAGCCGGTCGAACTGCTCGGGGAGATCCCGGGGGGCAGCCAATCCCCGACCCCAGCGGATACCGATGATTGGCACCTGCCCAGCAGCCAGGATGTAGGTGCCAAGATTGGTGGCGAGCAGGATTCCCAGCAGGGCCAGCACGACCTTGCGACGGGATAGCGTCAGCATGGCACTTCACCGTCTCCCCCGACATGCGGCGACTTGGATCGGACTACATCAATATTATAATACTATGGCGTAGCTTCATGGGACGATGAACTGCCGGGGATCCTCGGGCTCGCCGTTCACGCGCACTTCCCAGTGCAGGTGTGGGCCGGTGCTGAACCCCGTGGTGCCCACGCGCCCGATGAGCTGTCCCCGGGTGACTTCCGCGCCGGCCGCCACGTTGATCCGCGATAGATGCGCGTACAGCGTGGAATACCCACCCCCATGGTCGATGATGACCGTGTTGCCATATCCGCCCAGCCAACCGGCCAAGATGACGCCCCCCGCCTCCGCGGCCAGTACCCGGGTACCGCTGGGCGCGGGGATGTCCAAGCCGGTGTGCATCCGCCGGGTGCGGAGGACGGGATGAAAGCGCATCCCGAACGGTGACGACACGCGCGTAAAGCCGGGAACCGGCCACGCCGCTCGCAGCGGACCCTGGTATTCCCGGCGCTGGCGGGCAAGCAGTTCCTGGATGTAGGCGGTTACTTTCCGGCTCTGTTCCTCGAGATCATCGAGCGCCCGGCGATAGGCCTCGATGTCCCGTTCGGTCTGACTGAGCAGGCGGTTGCGCTCGGCTGTCTGTCGTTCAATGCTCGCTTTCTTGGCCTGGGCCTGGCGTCGCAGCCCGGTGATTTCCGTGCGCCTTTGCTCGAGTTGCGCCCTGGTCCCGGCGATTTGTTCTCGATCCGCCCGTACCTCATGCAGGAGTTCCACGTCCTGAATGAGGATGAAGCGCAGCAAATCCAGGCGGCTCAGGAAGTCGGCGAAGTCGGTGGCCCCGACCAATACCTCAAGATAGGTTACCGGCCCCTCCTTGTAGGAGGCGATCGCTCGCCTGGCCAGTAGTCCAGACCGTTGACTTACCTCCGCCTCGGCCGCCGCCAGTTCGCGAGTGACCCGCGTGACTTCCGCCTCGGTCGCCCGTAGCCGGCGTTCGATGTCGGCCAACTCCCGCTGGCTCCGACTCAGTTGGCGGTCCAGGTTCCGTATCTGGCCGAGCAAGGTCTGCCGCTGGCTTTCAGCCCTCCTGAGTTCCTCCTGCTGTTGGCGAATGTCGCGCTGGATGCCCTCCAGTTCCCGCCGTCTCTCCTCAAGCGGATTGCCCAGCGCCTCCGCCGGGCTCAGGAGCAAAAGGGCCAATACCAACCACAGGAAGTTCCGCGGGAAGCGCGGCAAGTTGATGGTCACACCCGCACCCCCTACACCTCAAGCAAGCGGCGCACCGAGATCTGACTGCCCACCACGCCTACCGCCGCGCCGATGGCCAGCAATACCAGGGTCAAATTGTGGAGCATGGGATCCGGTCCCACCAGCGGCAGGAAGGGCACTCGCTCCACCACGAAGCGAAACAGCCACCGGTAACCTCCGACCGCCAACAGCGCGGCTACTCCGCCGCCCGCGGCACCGAGGACGATGCCTTCGAGCACGAAGGGCCAGCGGATGTACCAGTCGGTGGCCCCCACCAGTTTCATGATGGCAATCTCATCGCGCCGGGCGAAGACGGTGATGCGAATGGTGTTCGCGATGATGAAGACGGTGACGCCGGTCAACAAGACCGCCACGACCAAGCCTGCCAGGCGGAAAAAGTTGGTCAGGTCGAGAAGCCGCCGGACAACTTCCGCGGAATAGGCGATTTCGCGTACTCCGGGTTGGTGCTTGAGTTCGAAAGCTACCCGCTCCACCAGATCGGGCCGCAACACCTCGATCTCGAACGAAGCGGGCAGCGGGTTGTCCTCCTCGACCGCCGCGAGGATGAACTGGTCGTCTCCCAGGTATTGCCTTAGTCGGTCCAGAGCTTCTTCCTCGGATACATACGCCAGCCCTACTACCCCGGGGATGCCGGCGATGTATGCCTCAAGCTGTCGCAAGTCTACCTCGGGCAGTCCCTCTTCCAGGTAGACCCGGACCTGCAGCTGCCCTTCGACGACGGTAGTCAGGTGGTGAACGTTGGCTGCAGCCATGAGGAACCCGGCCAGCACGGCCAGGGTCAGGGCCGCGGTGCTTACCGAGGCCAGGCTCAAGACGGAATTGGCCGCGATGCCCCGGAATGCCTCGCGGAAGCCGCGACCGAGCGATCTAAGAAAGCCCATGTCCGTACCCGCCCCGCCCGTCATCGCGGTGGATCCGGCCCTGGACCATCGCAACGACGCGGCGGTTCAGCCGGTCCACTATGCCCTGGGCATGCGTCGCCATGATCACGGTGCGCCCCCGCCGGTTGATTTCTTCCAGCAAGGCGACGATTCCCCAGGCCGTATCCGGGTCTAAATTGCCGGTAGGCTCATCGGCGATTACCGCCGCCGGGTTGTTCACGATCGCGCGCGCCAAGGCCACGCGCTGTTGTTCGCCGCTGGACAACTCATGGGGGTAAGCCCGGAGTCGATGGCCCAAACCCACCAGTTCCAGCACCGCCGGCGCCCGCCGGCGAATCTCGCGGCCGCTGGC
>DOZU01000100.1 GCA_003517845.1 Clostridiales bacterium
GAACCATCCGGCCCTGTTGCTCGCCGACGAGCCCACCGGCAACCTGGATACGACCACCGGCCGGCAGGTGGTGGAAATGATGCGGGCGCTCAGCGCGTCCGGCCTCGCCGTGGTGCTGGTGACCCACAATCCGGCCATCGCCCGTCAGGCCGACCAGATCCTCAACCTGACCGACGGGCTGATCCGTGAGGAGGGGTGAACGTGCGCCTGGCGCTACTCGGCGTGGTCGTCCTGTCGCTCTTCATCGTCGGGCGTCCCTGGTTGTTTCCGGCGGCGGAACCGCTCGGCCGCCCCGTGGAGAGCCCGGTGGATGAGGTGGCGGTGGCCCTGCTGGTAGCCGAGCCTTCCGCCTGGGCAGGCCGCACCGCGGCCATCACCGGCCGCATCACCCTGACCTGCGCCACCGGCTGCTGGTTTCAGCTGACGGGGGCGGACGGCGCCCGGATTCTGGTGGATCTGGCCCCGGCCGGCCTGCTGTTGCCGCGGAAGCCGCCGGCCCGGGTCCGGGTATACGGGCACGCCGTCACCGGCGGCGGACTGCTGGTATTCGAGGCGGTACGGGTGGAGTTCGATCCCTGAAGCCGGGCGCAGCTAGACGATGTCCACCCATGCCGGTTGCCGCTGCCTGAAGACAGTGATGGCGCGGAAGCCGGCCGCCCGGGCGATATCCAGGGCCGCGTCGATGCCGGCGCCCACGTCGCCCTCGCGGTGGCTGTCCGAGCCCACGGTGAGGATCTCCCCGCCGAGTTCCCGGAAGCGCCGCACTACCTCCAGCGCCGGGAGCGTTTCCCCCAGGCGATTGCGGAGACCCGAGGTATTGACCTCGAGACCGACCCCGCCCGCCGCCGCCAGCTCCAGGATGGAGTCG
Source organism: Clostridiales bacterium (assembly GCA_003517845.1). Lineage (GTDB taxonomy): Bacteria > Bacillota > Sulfobacillia > UBA995 > UBA995 > UBA995. Next base: position 869 of record DOZU01000100.1, read on the forward strand.
ATCCGGTCCTGGAACCGGGCCAGGCGGGATCGACCGTGGCCGCCGGGAAGATAGCGTTTGAACACATCGAGGTGACCGAGGACGTCGAATAGCCGGTGGGAAGCGGCCGCTCGTACCGCTGCCTCCACCTCATCGAGATACGCGCTTATGGCGGGTTCATGGTTTCCGGCCGACAAGAGGAACGTATCCAGCAGGCGGTCCTCCACCACGTGCACCGAGCCGAGCACGAAATCGAGCGGGAGGGGATGGGCTTCAAGGTAGGCCAGCAGATCGGCGTGGCTGCGCCGGTCGAAGCCGACCTCCAGGCCGAGGCGCACGCTCACCCCGGGGAAGCCGGCCACCGCCGTCACCGCCCGGGAGTAGCCGCCCGGATCGAAGTAGCCGAATCCCGGGTCCACCGGGTGGACGTCAAGATGATCGGTGAAACAGATCTCCTCGACTCCGGCTTGCCGCGCTGCCAGGCAGCAGCGGGCCGGGCTGGACTGGCTGTCCACGCTGAAACGGGTGTGAATATGATAATCGACCCGGATAGGAGACACCTCAAGTCTGAGAGTTGCGCCGGGGGCCCTCCCGTGCCATCTGCAGTCCCCGCCCGCCGATGAGCAAGGCGATGGTGGCCGCAGCCAGAAAGGCGACCGCGTCGCCGTCTCGCCAGACGAGGAACGCCAGCAGGGGGAACCCGATCACCGACCCGGCGGGGAGGGCGGCGATCTTGAACCGCCGGCGCAGTCCGGTCAAACGGTAGGCAGCGGCGACCGCCAAGGTCGCCGCGAGGGCCCACTTCAGTTGCCACGGCGCCAGGATCGCCATCGCTCCGGCCGCCGGGGCCAGCCCTCCGCCGCCCCGCCGGAAGCCGTGCCATAGCGGCCAGTTGTGCCCGGCGACGACCAGCGCCGCGCCTATCGCCACCCAGTAGCCGTCTAGCTCGAGGCTGCGAGCCAGGAGCACGGCGGCAACGCCCTTGGCCAGGTCGAGCAGGCCGACCGCGATCCCGACGACCGGACCATACTGGCGGAAACTCCCCGAACCACCGGGGTTGTCCCGTTCCCGAAGGTCGTCTCCGTAGAGAAGGCGGCCGAGCACGACGCCGAACAGCACCGAGCCGAGAGCGTAAGCCGCAGCCATCACCAGGAAAGGCACGCACTTCACTTTCTTTCTTTACGAAAATGGACTCCGGGCCAGGCGATCGGAGTGCGCCAGTGGCCCCGGCAGTGGTCGTCCTCGCCGTCACGGCCCCCGACCCGGCCACGGACGGGACCGGACCGATCGTAGGGGCGGGTTCCGAACCCGCCCCTACATCGTTTCTTGACCGCCGGCCGATTCCCTTTCGCCGGCCCTCACCGTCGCGGACAGGAGAAGTCCTCGAAGAGCACGAACTCTCATCCCATACTCGACTAGTGGAACGCAGCGAGGATGCGACTCACCCAAGAGTTGAACGTCCGACCGACTCAGCGCCTGGCGATGACCCCTCAACTGCGACAGGCAATCGCCGCCCTGCAGTTGAACGTCATGGAACTGGCCGTCCATGTGCAGACTCAGGTAGAGTCCAATCCGATGTTGGAGCTGGTCGAGGAGGATCCGCCGGAAGCGTCGGACCTGCCCATACGCGAGCGGGGACTCGAGGAAGAGGACCGGGAGGACCGCCCGGAACCGCCGGCTCGGGCTGCCGGATTCGCCGAACAACTGGCGGCGGAATTGTGCCTGGAAATGGTGGAAGGGGAGTTGCGCCGCGCCGCCGTCTACCTCTCGGGAAACATGGATGAGGACGGTTACCTGAGGGTGTCGCTGGAGGAAGCCGCGGCTGACCTCGGCGTCAGTTGCGGGCGCGTCCGGCAGGCGCTGGCTGCTACCCAGGCCCTTCAGCCCGGCATCGGAGCCAGGGATCTTCGCGAATGCCTGTCATTGCAGCTAGGAGAAGGCGATGGGCTGGTGAGAGCGGTAGTCGAGGAGCACCTGGAGGACCTGGGTGCCGGCCGGCTCCGGAAGGTGGCGGCGGCGCTCGGCGTCGGGGTGGAAGCGGTGGCCGCCGCTGCAGAGCGCATCCGGCGACTCGACCCTCGTCCCGGGCGGCACTGGGTCGCGGGACCTCCGCCTTCGCCCATAGTGCCCGACATCAGGTTTCAGCGCATGGGCGCCCAATATGCCGTCCTGGTAGAGGAGCCGACCCCCCGGGTTCGACTCAGCTTGACCTACCGGCGGTGGTTGGAAGGAGCGGGAGAGGGCGACGCCGAAGTCCGCCATTACCTTGAGGAGCGGCTGCAGGCCGCGGTCTGGATGCTCCGGTGCTTGGAACAGCGACGGCTGACCCTTTACCGGGTCGGCCAGGCGATCCTCGATCGGCAGCCTGACTTCTTCCTCCGCGGCATCGGTGGCCTGCGGCCGATGACCATGCGGGAGGTCGCTGACTCGGTGGGGGTGCATGAGTCGACCGTGAGTCGCGTTGTCGCCAACAAGCACGCCGCCACCTCCCAGGGCATGCTCCCGCTGCGCTTCTTCTTCTCAAGCGGCCTTGGGTGCCGTGACGGCGAGCCGGTGTCCGCCCGTAGCGTGAAGCGGATGATTCGCGACCTGGCGCAGGAGGAGAACCGCCTACGGCCCCTCAGCGACCGCCAGCTGGCGGCCATCCTTCAGGCCCGGGGGGTCCGGGTGGCCCGGCGCACCGTGACCAAGTACCGCCAGGAGATGGGACTGGCCGCCTCGGCCGTCCGCAGGCGGTTTGTGACGGCAAACTGACTCGGCAGGAGGCGCGCAGTGATGACGCGAGTGGGGATCAATGGGTTCGGCCGCATCGGCCGGCAGTTCTTCCGGGCCGCTCAGGAATTCACCGATGTGGAGGTCGTGGCGGTCAATGACGTGACCGACGCCGCCACCCTCGCTCATCTCTTGCAGTATGACTCGAACTACGGGCTGTTCCCGAAGGACGTTCAGGCCGCCGACGATCGACTCATCGCGGGCGGCCGTCCCTGCCGCGTGATCAGCGAACGCGACCCCGGGCGCATCCCCTGGCGCGACTTCGAGGTGGATGTGGTCATCGAGGTGACGGGCAAGTTCACCTCGGGCGAACATGCCCTGCGCCACCGGTCGCAAGGGGGCGCGGCGAAAGTCATCGTGGGTGCGCCGGCCAAGGGAGAGGACGTCACGATCGTGCTGGGCGCCAACGAGGGCGCCTACGATCCGGCCCGGCATCACGTGGTTTCCATGGCCTCTTGCACGACCAACTGCCTGGCGCCCGTGGCCAGGGTGCTGGATGAATCCTTCGGCATCGCCCGCGGCCTCATGACCACGGTCCACGCTTACACTTCCGACCAGGTGCTGCTCGACGCTCCCCATCGCGATCTGCGACGAGCGCGCGCCGCGGCCCTGAGCATCGTACCCACCAGCACGGGAGCCGCGGCGGCCATCGGCAAGGTGCTGCCCGGATTGGCCGGCAAGCTCAACGGTTTCGCCTTCAGGGTGCCGACTCCCACCGTGTCCGTGCTCGACCTGGTCGTCGACCTGCAGCGGCCGGCCTCTTGGGACGAAATCAACGGCGCTTTCCGCCAAGCCGCCGCCGGTTACCTGCACCCTTACCTGGCAGTCAGCGACCTCCCCCTGGTATCCGTGGACTATCGGGGCAACCTCGCGTCGGCGGTCGTGGACCTGCCATCCACGATGGTTGCCGGCCCCATGGTCAAGGTCGTAGCCTGGTACGATAATGAAGCGGCCTATGCCCGCCGCCTCGTCGACCTCACTCGCTTCCTGGCCGAGAAAGGACTGCGCGCATGAAACTGGCCAGCATCACCGAGTACCCCGTCCGGGGCAAGCGAGCGCTGGTCCGGGTGGATTTCAACGTGCCGCTCGGCAAGGATGGGTCACCGGCGGACGATACCCGGATCCGGGCGGCCATCCCTACCGTCAACTATCTCCTCGAGCGGGACGCGATCCCCGTCCTGTGCAGCCACCTGGGGCGGCCCGCCGGCAAGCCCGACCCCAGCTTGCGGATGGATGGGGTTGCCATGCGCCTCGCGCAACTCAGCGGGTTGAAGATCCGCAAACTCGACGGCGTGGTTGAGCCCGAGATCGGCCGGGCCGTGGCCGGCCTCAAGGCCGGCGAAATCGCCTTGCTCGAAAACCTGCGTTTCTATCCTCAGGAGGAAGCGAACGATCCCGCCTTCGCCCGGGCGCTGGCGCGTCTGGCCGACATTTACGTGAACGACGCCTTCGGCACGGCGCACCGCGCCCACGCGTCCACGGCCGGAGTTGCCGCCTACCTGCCCGCCCTCGCGGGTCTGCTCATGGGGCGGGAACTCGCCGCCCTCGGGAAGTTGCTCGAGGACCCGGCCCGACCCTATGTGGCCGTCCTCGGCGGCAGCAAGGTCGCGGACAAGCTGCCCATCCTGTCAAGCCTCCTCGACCGGGTCGATGCACTGCTGATGGGCGGGGGGATGGCCAATGCCTTCTTGGCTGCCGCGGGCCAGTCGATAGGGGCGTCCCGGGTCGGATCGGAATCCGTCGAGCAAGCTTCGCGGTTCCTGCGCCGGGCCTCGGACCAGGGGAAGACGGTCGGACTGCCGGTGGACGTGGTCGTGGCTCGCACCATCGCGCCGGACGCGGCCTTCCGGGTGGTGGGGGTAGATCGCGTGCCGCCGGACTGGGTGGTCGTCGATATCGGACCGGAACCCGCCCGCCGTTTCGGCGACCTGGTTCAGACGGCGGCGACCGTGTTCTGGAACGGCCCCCTGGGCGTGTACGAGATCGAACCCTTCGCCGGCGGGACCGAATCCATGGCCAGGGCGGTCGCGAACTGCGGAGGCCATACGGTCGTGGGCGGGGGCGACTCGGTGGCCGCGCTGGAGAGGCTGGGGCTGACGGGGGCGATCCGCCACGTGTCCACGGGAGGCGGGGCGACCCTCGAGTTCTTGGAAGGCAGGGAACTACCGGGCGTGGCCTGCTTGCGGAGGATGGCATGAGACGGTCGCTGATCGTCGGTAACTGGAAGCTGCATTGTACGGTAGTCGAAGCTATCGCCCTGGCCAACTCGATCCGGTTGGCGGTGGGAGACCCGGGCTCCCGGGAGGTCGTGATCGCACCGCCGTTCACCGCCATCTATGCCGTACGGGGTGTCATCTGCGGGACGCCGATAGGGCTGGCGGCGCAGGACGCCCACTGGGAGGAACGGGGAGCTTTCACCGGCGCCGTATCGCCCGGCCTCCTCCACGACGTGGGATGCCGGTACGCCATCCTGGGGCACTCCGAGCGCCGGGAGCATTTCGCCGAGACCGATGCCGCCGTCGCCCGCAAACTGCGGGCGGCTCTGGCCGCCGGACTCTCACCTATCCTGTGCGTGGGTGAGCGGACCGCAGAACGCGACCAGGGCCGGGCCCAGACCGTGGTGTCCAGGCAGTTGGCCACGGCTCTCGCCGGCGTTGCCCCGGAGACTCTGCCCATGGTCGCCATCGCCTATGAGCCGGTGTGGGCGATAGGCACCGGCATTGCCGCCGGCACTGATGACGCGGCCGCCATGGCTGACCACATTCGCGGCCGCCTGGCCGCGGGGTGGGGAGATGCCGCCGGTCGGGCCCGAATACTCTACGGCGGGAGCGTGAATCCGGGCAACGCGGGCGATTTCCTGCGCCAGGACACGCTCGACGGAGCGCTGGTCGGGGGTGCCAGCCTCAACGCCGATAGTTTTGCCGCCATCGTGAAGGCGGCACCCTGACTTGATGCCTGAACCGCTACCTGTGGGTCTAATCATCCTGGACGGCCTGGGCCTCTCGAGCCGGCGGGAAGGCAACGCGTGGGCCCTTGCCGCTACCCCTAACCTCGATCGCTGGTGGAGGCGAGTTCCCTCCGGCCGGCTCCAGGCCTCAGGCGAGGCCGTAGGACTGGCGCCAGGGCAGATGGGGGACTCCAATGTCGGCCACCTCAACCTCGGTGCGGGGCGCGTGGTGGTCCAGGATGTCCTGCGTATTTCCCGTTCGATCGCCTGCGGCGAGTTCTACGATAATCCGGTGTTGGTCGAGGCGTGCCAGCCCGGCCGCGTGGTGCACCTGGTCGGCCTGGTGTCGGACGGTGGCGTGCACAGCCATCAAGATCACCTCTACGCCCTGCTCGAGCTGGCGCGCCGCCGCAAGGTGGCGTGGGTGGCGGTGCATGCCATCCTGGACGGACGGGACGTCCCGCCGCAGAGTGCGGGAATCTTCATCGACCGGCTGGAAGGCGAACTGGTTGGCATCGGCGCCATCGCCAGCGTCATGGGGCGTTACTGGGCGATGGATCGTGACGGCCGCTGGGATCGACTCAGGGCGGCCCACGCAACCATGGTCATGGGGCGGGGCAGGCGGGCGGCCAGCGCAAGGACGGCCCTGGCCGAGGGCTACGCGCGCGGGGAGACGGACGAATTCCTCACCCCCACCGTCATCGACGGGACGGGGATAGCGCCCGCCGAATCCGTCATCTGCTTCAACTTCCGGGCCGACCGCGCCCGCCAGTTGTCGAGGGCGCTCGCCGATCCCGATTTCGCGTCGTTCCCCCGTGAGGGCGGACTGCGGCAACTCACCACCATGACCCTGTACGACGAGGAGTTCCCGCTGCCGCATGCGTTCGCGCCGCTGCCCCGGCCCTCCCATGGGTTGGGGGAATGGCTTTCCGAGCTGGGGCTCAGTCAGTTGCGGATCGCGGAGACTGAGAAATACGCTCACGTCACCTACTTCTTCAGCGGCGGCCGGGAGACGCCGTACCCCGGGGAACGGCGCGCACTCATCCCCTCGCCCCGGGTGGCGACCTACGACCTCCAGCCGGAAATGAGCGCCCGAGAAGTGACGGACATCGCCCTCGCTGAAGTGCGGCGGGATCCCCCGGACGTGGTGATCCTCAACTACGCCAACCCGGACATGGTCGGACACACCGGCATATTGTCCGCCGCGGTACGAGCGGTCGAGACGGTGGACGCCTGTCTCGGGCGGGTGGTACCGGCCTTCCGAGCAGCGCTGATCGTGTCTGACCACGGCAATGCCGAGCAGATGCTGGATCCCGCCACGGGTGGGCCGTACACCGCCCATACCTCCAATCCCGTCCCCGCAATATTGCTCGATGCCTCGCGACCCGGTGCTGTGCTCGCCGACGGCATCCTGGCCGACGTGGCGCCCACCCTGCTGGAGATCATGGGATTGCCGGTGCCGCCGGAGATGACCGGGCGTTCACTGCTAGGGAGGACTGATTGCCGATGAAGGCGAGCATTCGACGGGTGGTGGCCCGAGAGATCCTCGACTCGCGGGGGTACCCCACGCTGGAGGTCGAGGTCGAACTGGCAGGCGGGTCGCGTGGCAAGGCGGCCGTGCCTTCGGGCGCCTCCACCGGCAGCCACGAAGCCCGGGAGTTACGGGATGGCGACCCTCGCCGCTACCGGGGGAGGGGGGTGATGCGGGCGGTGACCGCGGTACACGGCGAACTGGCCCGTGTTGTCGAGGGACGTGATGCCGCCGACCAGCAGGGCCTCGATGAAGCGTTGCGGAAGGCGGACGGGACGCCCCTGAAGGAACGCCTCGGAGCCAACGCCCTGCTCGGCATATCGCTGGCGGCGGCAAGGGCCGCCGCGCTGGCGCGGGGATTACCGCTGTATCGCCACATCGCCGAGTTGGCCGGCAACCCGAGGCAGGAAGTGGTGCTGCCCGTGCCCCTGCTCAACGTGATCAACGGCGGCCGCCACGCCGATAGCGGGCTACAGATTCAGGAGTTCATGCTTGTACCGGTGGGCGCCCCCTCCTTTGCCGAGGCAATGCGCTGGGCCGTCGAGGTCTACCACGTCCTTCGGGGCATACTGCTCGATCGCGGTCTGGGGGTCGGCGTCGGCGATGAAGGCGGCTTCGCTCCCGCCCTGGATCGCGACGAAGCGGCCCTCACCTTGCTGACGGAAGCCATTGAGGCGGCGGGTCTCCTCCCCGGTCGCGATATCCGGCTGGCCATCGATGCTGCCGCCACCGAATTCCACCGGCATGGGCGCTACCAGCTCACCGGGCGTCCCGACCTCGACGCCGGCGAGATGATCGGGCTATATCGAAGCTGGGCCGACAGTTACCCGCTCGCGTCCGTGGAAGACGGGTTGGCCGAGGACGACTGGGAGGGATGGCAGGAACTGACCCGGGTCCTCGGCGATCGGCTGCAACTGGTGGGCGACGACTTGTTCGTGACCAACCCGGTTCGCCTCCGGGAGGGGCTGTCCCGGCGGGCGGCCAATGCCATACTCATCAAACCCAATCAGATCGGCACCCTCAGCGAAACCCTGGACACGATGGCCTTGGCCCGGAGCAATGGCTATCCGACGGTGGTGTCCCATCGGTCCGGCGAGACCGAGGACACCTTCATCGCCGACCTGGCGGTGGGGACGGCGGCGGGGCAGATCAAGACGGGGGCGCCGTGCCGCGGCGAGCGGGTAGCCAAGTACAACCGGCTGCTGGCGATCGAGGAAGCAGCCGGCAACGCGGCCCGCTACGCATTGCCCGGGATGTCCGCGCTGTGGTAGAATTGACGCATGGTCCGGCCATGCCGGCCGGGAAGGAGCGAGTGAACGGGTGCTTACGACGATCCTCACCGTCTTTCATGTCCTTGCCGCCGTCGGTCTTATCGCCGCCGTGCTGCTAATGTCCGGTCGCAGTGCCGGCTTGAGCGGAGCGGTCGGAGGCGGTGCTGAGCGCCTTTTCGGCAAGAAGCGGGGGATGGACCAGACGCTGGGGCGTTACGCCACAGTCTTGGCCGCTGCGTTTCTGCTCACCGCCCTGATCCTCTCCGCCATCCACAGTTGAGGCATATTCCAGGAGGGACATCGACTTGGGCGACGCTTTAATGCTGTGGGGTCCTGCCGCCGGCCTTGCCGCCCTGGCTTTCGCGGGCTACCTCACCTTGCAGATCGTACGGCGGGAGCAAGGCAACGACCGGATGCGGGAGTTGGCAACGGCCATCCAGGAAGGAGCCCGGGCCTTCCTGTTCGCCGAGTATCGCGTACTCGCAGTCTTCGTCCTCGTGACGGCGGTGGCCATCTACGCCTCCGGCCGCCTCGCGGCGGGGGCGGGGATGCGGCCCGAGACCGCTTATGCTTTCGTCCTGGGAGCGCTCGCCTCGGTGAGCGCCGGGTACCTCGGGATGTGGGCCGCCACCCGCGCCAATGTGCGTACGGCCCACGCCGCCCGGCAAGGCCAGCGGCAGGCGCTGGCGGTCGCCTTTTCCGGAGGGGCCGTCACCGGCATGGCCGTGGCCGGACTGGGACTGGCCGGGCTGGGGCTAGTGTACTTCCTCTTCGGCGACCCACAGGATACGGGCGCGCTATCCGTGGTCAATGGGTTCGCTCTGGGGGCGAGTTCGGTGGCGCTTTTCGCGCGGGTGGGCGGCGGCATCTACACCAAGGCGGCGGATGTCGGCGCGGATCTGGTGGGCAAGGTGGAAGCGGGCATACCCGAGGACGACCCACGCAACCCGGCGGTCATCGCCGACAATGTCGGCGACAACGTGGGCGATGTGGCCGGGATGGGTGCCGACCTCTTCGAGTCCTTCGTGGGCTCGCTGGTCTCCACCATGATCCTCGGCGCCGCGGCCGCCGCGGGGCTGGGAGTGCCCGCGATCAACCTGGTGGCCTTGCCGGTCCTGGTGGCAGCGGCCGGCACGGGGTCGGCCATCCTGGGCACTTTCGCCGTCCGCCTGGCGGAGCGGGGCGACCCGGCCCGCGCCCTGCGAGTGGGGACCTTCGCCAGCGCCGGGCTGGTGCTCATCGCTTCCTGGCTGCTTTCCGTCAGGTTGACCGGCGGCATCGGGCCCTTCGGCGCTATTGCGGCAGGCCTACTTGCGGGGGTAGTCATCGGCCTGGTAACCGAGTATTACACGTCCGCGGGACGACCGCCGGTCGACGGCGTTGCCGAGGCCTCGAAGACCGGCCCGGCCACGAACATCATCGCCGGGATGGCCCTGGGGATGAACAGCACCGGCCTGCCCGTCCTGGTGATCGCCGGCGCCGTCCTGGCAGCCTATCAGTTCGCGGGCCTCTATGGGGTGGCGCTGGCGGCGGTAGGCATGCTGTCGACGGTCGGCATGACCGTCGCCGTGGATGCCTACGGTCCGGTGGCTGACAACGCCGGCGGCATCGCCCAGATGGCCGGCCTTGACCACTCGGTCCGCAAGATCACCGACAACTTGGACGCCCTGGGCAACACGACGGCGGCCATCGGCAAGGGTTTCGCCATTGGTTCGGCGGCGCTCACCGCCTTGGCCCTCCTGGCAGCGTACGCGACGGTGACGGGTCTCGAACTGGTCAATCTCCTGACCCCGGTGGTGATCGTTGGGCTGTTCATCGGCGGCATGGTCCCCTTCATCTTCTGTTCCCTGACCATGAGCGCCGTGGGCCGGACCGCCTCGGAGATGATCGGCGAAGTGCGCCGGCAGTGGCGGGAGATACCCGGCTTGATGGAAGGGAAAGCCCGCCCCGATTACGCGCGCGGGGTCGCCATCTCCGCCCGGGCCGCCCTCAGGGAGATGGTGGCGCCGGGGCTGATCGCCGTGGTCGTGCCCATCGTCACCGGATTGGCGCTCGGGCGCGAGGCCTTGGCCGCCTTGCTGGCCGGCACCCTGGTCACCGGTTTCCTGCTTGCAGTGATGATGGCCAATGCGGGAGGCGCCTGGGATAACGCCAAGAAATCCATCGAGGCCGGCAAGTTCGGGGGCAAGGGGACCGCGATCCACGCCGCTGCGGTGGTAGGGGACACGGTGGGCGATCCCTTCAAGGATACGTCCGGACCTTCGCTGAACATCCTGATCAAACTGATGGCCATCGTGGCCCTCGTATTCGGGCCGCTGTTCGGGTAGAGACCGGCAACGGGAAGATAGGGAAAGGGAGTACGGCTGCGCATGGACCGTCAGGCCGCATACGATCTGGCCAGGCAAGCGTTGAGTAACCCTAACTTGTTCAAGCACACGCTCGCCGTCGAGGCGGTCATGCGCCGGCTCGCCAGGCGGCTGGGCGAGGACGAAGATGCTTGGGGGCTGGCCGGACTCCTCCACGATATCGACTACGAGGAGACTCGGCATGACCCCGACCGCCACAGTCAAGCAGGTGCTGACCGTCTGGCCGGCTTGGGCTTGCCGGCGGACTTGGTCGAGGCCGTGCGGGCCCATAACGGCAGGCACGGTCTGCCTCGCCCCACCTCGCTCGCCCGCGCCCTGCACGCTGCGGACCCGCTCACCGGGCTGATCGTCGCCGCGGCCCTCATCAACCCGGCCCGTCGCCTGGCCGCAATCGACCCGGCTTTTGTGCTCAACCGCTTTGGCGAGAAAGCCTTCGCTCGGGGAGCGAGTCGCGAGGTCATCCGCTGCTGCGAGACGGAACTCGGCCTCAGCCTCGAGGAGTTCGTCCGCCTCGCCCTTGAAGCCATGCAGGAGTGCGCGGTCGACCTCGGTTTGGCATGACGATCAGCTAGCGTTCGGCTCAGGCCCGACGTAGTCGGGGAGGAGCATGGGCGCGATGGTGCGTCCCTTGCCGGCCAGTTCAACCTCGCGGTTATGCCGGCGCACATGTTGGAGCGTCAGCCGGCCCGATGCCGGCAAGTCGGAAGATGCGGCGTGACGGCCGGCGCGACGGCCGAACACCAGGATGTCGAGCAGGCTGTTGCCCATCAACCGGTTCCGGCCGTGAATGCCGCCGGCGGCTTCGCCCGCGATGTAAAGGCCGGGAATCCGCGGGCAACTTCCCGACGGATCCACCCGGATCCCGCCGTTCTGGTAATGCAGGGTCGGGTAGATGAGGATGGGCTCGGCGCTCATATCGATGCCGAAGCGCTCGTACTGGCGGAACATGGCCGGCAGTTCGCGACGGACCGTGCCCGGGCCGTGAATCCGCTCGATCATCGGACTGTCCACCCACACCCCTCTTTGGCCGGTAGCGGTCGCGACGCCCTTTCCGGGCAGACCGCACTCGCGGATGATGGCCGCCGACACGGCATCGCGGGTTTCCAGCGGGAATACGAACTGCTCTCCGTCGGCGTTGACCAGTTGGGCGCCCACCCCGCGGACCTTCTCGGTGACGAGTTGGCCGAGCATCTGCTCGGGATAGGCCACCCCGGTCGGGTGAAATTGCGTGGCATCGAGGAAGCACAGTTCCGCCCCGGCCCGGTAGGCCATGACCAGCCCGTCGGCGGTCGCCCCATAATGGTTGGTGGTGGGGAATCCGGATACGTGGAGCCGTCCGAACCCTCCGGTCGCCAGGATGACGACTCGGGCGTGCGCTACCAGGAACGCACCCGTCTCGAAGTTCTGGAGGACGGCGCCCCCGCAGCGGCCTTGATCGTCCAGGAGGAGTTCCAGCGCCGGGCAGAACTCGATCACCGGCACCTCGCGGTTCAGGAGTTCATCCCGGAGGGTCCGCATGATCTCCGCCCCCGTGTAGTCGCGCGCGAAGTGCATGCGTTTGCGGGAGGTGCCTCCGCCGTGAATGGCCATCAGTGTGCCGTCCGGCTGCTTGCTGAACATGCAGCCCAGCTCTTCGAGCCAGGCGATCACGGCCGGGGCGTCCCGGACCAGGGCCCGAACCAGCGCGGGATCGTTCGTGTAGCCCCCGCCGCCCAGGACGTCCAGGTAGTGGATAGCCGGCGAGTCGACCGGACTGGTCGCGGCCTGGATCCCTCCCTGGGCCATCATGGTGTTGGCGTCACCCAGGCGCAGTTTGGTGACGAGCAGGACCCGGGCGCCTTCCTCCTGCGCGGTCAGCGCCGCCGCCACTCCCGCGCCCCCGCCGCCGATGATCAGCACGTCGGTCTGGAGGGCGGGTCGGTCGAGGGACACCGCTTCCGGGTCGAATCTGCTCCGGGCTTCCAGCAGGTCTACCAGCTCGTGCGGCATGCGGGCTCCCGAATTGGGTCCGACGGTCACCGGGCGCTGAGTGTCCTCCCGGAAGTCGGGGTGGAAGCCGCGCAGTAGTGCGTCCTTCTCGTCCGGAGCCAGCCGGGGATGCTTCTCCTTGAGCCGGCAATCGCGGCTCGCGGCGACCCGGAGCGCCGACTCCCGTAGTTCATCAGGGTACACGCTTCACGCCTCCTCACGCCTCGATGTCGCGGGCATCGTACAGCACTTTCAGCGCTTTCGCGTCGAGACCGCTCATGCGGTCCAGTTCCGCATCGAACTGGCCGGCCGCCACTTCCCCGACCCGCCTCGAGAGGTGGGCTGCTTTCGGTGCGAGGTGCCGGCCGTAGAGGCGGCGCGCCAGCAGGGCCACGTTATACTGAGTCTGTTCCGCCGGACACCGGGAGGCGCACAGCCCGCACATGATGCAGTCGAAAGACAGGTCGGCCACGCCGGCGAGGTCGCCCCGCATGGCCCGGGCCATGTACTCCATCACGTCCAGCCCCTGGGGGCAGGTCCGGGTACAGGTATTGCAGCCAAGACAGCGAGGCAGTTCCGGGTGAAGCTTGACCAGCGTTGCCAGGCTTGGTCCGAGCTGGTCCAGGGCATATCGCGCTTTGCTGGCCGGATAAAACGGTAACTGCGCGAGGTACATGTCGTGTTCGGCAACGGTCTGGCACGCCAGACCCACTTTGATCCGGTAGTCGTTGCGGGTGCGGTACAGGGTCCCGCAAGCGCCGCAGAAGCCGCCCCGGCAACCGACGCCGCGCACCAGGCGGTAGCCGGCATGCTCCATGGCCCGGAGAATGGTCAGTCCCTCCGGAACCCGGTAGGCCTTGCCCAGGATGTGGACCACGATGAATCCCGGCCCAGGTCCAGTCATTGCCTGATCCCTCCCAGGACCTCAGTACTCCGCCGGCAACGACTTGAGTTCCGCGGCGGAGAACACCGGCCCGTCAATGCACACGTACTTCGGGCCAATACTGCATCGCCCGCACTTGCCCACCCCGCACTGCATCTTGAGTTCCAGGGTGGTGAATACCCGGTCGTCCGGGAACCCCAGCCGTGTCAAAGCCTGAAGCGTGTAGCGGATCATCACCGGCGGACCGCAAGTCACCGCAAACGTCCCGGCCGCATCCGGTTTGAGTTGCTCGAGAAACGGCGGGACGAGGGCCACCGGACCTTCCCACTCGGCATCGGCTGCATCCACGGTGACCTGCACGCTCGCGCCGGGCACCTTGGGCCAGCTCTCGAACAGTTCCTGGCGGAAACACAAGTCGCGGGGCGAACGCGCACCGTACACGATGTCCACCCGCCCGAACTCGGCCCGCCTGCCCAGGCAGTGGTTGATGACCGACCGGAGCGGGGCGAGGCCGATGCCTCCCCCCACGAAGAGCAGGTCGTGGCCCACCCACTGGTCAACGGGGAAAGAGTTGCCATAGGGGCCGCGGACGCCGACCTTATGCCCGGGTTCTGCCTGGTGCAGAGCCGAGGTTACCCGGCCGGCCCGCTTCACGCTGAATTCCAGTGCCGTCTCGGGCGCCCATGTGGACGTGATCGAGATCATGGCCTCGCCCACGCCGAACAGGGACAGCATCGCGCATTGCCCGGGGCGATAGGGCGGGAAGTCCTCGCCGTCGGGCCGCACCGTAAAGGTGCGAACATCCGGTGTATCCTCCCGGATCGCCAGAATGGTTGCCACTTGAGGGACCAGCGGGTTCAACGCAGTACCTCCTCGAGTTCGGAGAGGACGCCGGCGAGATGAAGGCCCACCGGGCACGTACCCCCGCATCGCCCGCAGCCGACGCAGGCATATTCCCCTTGGACGGCCGGGAAGCGGCTCAGCTTGTGCAGGAACCGCCGGCGGATGCGGCTCGCCTTGGTCGGAAGGGGATCGTGGCCGCCGGCCATCAACGAGTAGTCTTTGAATTGGCAGGAGTCCCACCCCCGTGACCTGCGGCCGCGGGCTCCCCGGACGGTGTCGAACAGGGCGAAGCAGTAGCAGGTCGGACACAGGAAAGTGCAGGCGCCGCAACCGAGGCAGCGGCGGGCCAGCTCATCCCAGTGCGGATGAAGGGCGACCGCCTCCAGGCGCGCGGCGAGGTCTTCCCGCTCCACTGCCCCGATCAGGGGGACGGGCGTGCTCTGACAGGTCGCCCGCGCGGCCTCGTCGCGGGCAGGGTCGAGGAACGCCCCGGCCGACTGCAGGACGCTCAGTCCCCGGGCGGTAACGGCCTCCAGCAGATAGTGTCCGTCCGCCGGATACAGCACGACGTCGGAGCCCCGCCCATCCGCCGGGGACACCCCCACCGAGCGGCAAAAGCAGTGGGGACCGGCTTCCCGGCAGGCCATGGTCAGGATGGTCGTCATCTCCCGGCGCTGCCGGTACGATTCGTCGGCGAAGGGTTCGGCGAGCAGCACCCGGGACACCCGCTCCAGGGCGACGGCGTCACAGGGGCGGACGCCGAAGATCGCCTGGGCCGTCGGGGCAGCAGGTACCCGGAGGGCGACGTCGGTGTACCCGCCCTCGAAGTCGAACACGGCCTCGGTCTGAGGACAAAGGAAAGACTTGAGCGAATTGGCGGGATTGCCCGGCCTGATGGCGGGCGGGCGACCTCCCAGTTCCTCGAACAGGACGATGCCGTCGACCTCGACCGGCCCATAGAGCCGCGCCCCGGCTGCCAGGCATTCTCGGAACTCGGCCAGCCGCTCTGACGGGAGGAGGTTCATCGTCATCGCGCATCACCCCGCCAACTCTCGGGGTCATCCGGCCGGTAGCAGGCCAGCGGTTCCACGGCGGACGGCCGATGGGGGTCGGCGATCCCGAAGGAGTCCCGAATATCTTTCAGGAATTTCTCGTTGAGCAGGCTGAGCGGGATACTCATCGGGCAGGCGCGCTGGCATTCGCCACAAGCCACGCAACGTCCCGCCACGTGATAGGCCCGCGTGAACTGAAAGCCGAACTGGTCCGCCAGGCTGGTGGCCCGTTCTTGAAGCTCCGGATCATCAAGCGAGCAGGAACGGCAACTACAGGCGGGACAGACATTCCGGCAAGCGTAACAGCGAATGCACCGCCGAAACTGGCGGGCCCAGAACGCATAGCGCGCTTCCGGAGGCTGCTGCTCCATGTGGGACACCGCCTTGAAATCGCGCACCCCCGCAGGCAGGGGCTCGTCCAGCCAGGAATCGGCGAGCCGCGGACTCGGGTCGACGCAGTTCAGACACCGGCTTAGCAGACATGAGTCCCGGGGCACGCTGCGCCGCTCTTCGCCTGCGATCAGGGTGACCGCCTGAGCGTCGACTTCCGCCCGCTCGGGGATGCGGCCCAGGATCGCCCGCGCTCGAGCGGGGTCGACTGCCCCCCGGCAGGCGACGGCGACTATGTGCAGGCGTTCGCGAGCCACCCGCCCGTCGGCGATCAGGCGCTCCAGACCCAACCCGTCGCAACCCCTGGTCAGGATGCCGACCGGCCCGTCTTCGAGTGCTTCCAGGACGTGACGGGCGAGACCGGCGCCGCAGAAGGGGTTGATCACCAACGCGCCGGCGCCCGAGGCGTCCCGGACAAAGTGTGGGACGGGGCGGGATGGGTCGAGCCCCGCCCGGAAACCGATGAACGTCGCGAACTGCCCGCCGCCCAGCAACCCGGCGGCGAT
Organism: Clostridiales bacterium; assembly: GCA_003517845.1. Lineage (GTDB taxonomy): Bacteria > Bacillota > Sulfobacillia > UBA995 > UBA995 > UBA995. The sequence goes on from DOZU01000100.1 coordinate 17,377, forward strand.
ATCGCGCAATGCAGCCTGACGGTCGGTCACGGGTCTTCCCTCAACTTCCGGTTGGGCCCCAGCCGCTCGAGGTCGGCCGTCATCTCCCGGATCACTTCCGCGAAACGCCGCCCTTCGGCTGCCGAGATCCACTCCAGCCGAAAGCGCTCCGGCTCAAGCCCCAGATACTCGAGGAATCGCTTGACCAGCGCGAACCGCCGCCGGGCGAACAGGTTGCCCGATGCGTAGTGGCAGTCCCCGGGGTGGCATCCGGCAACCAGCACCCCGTCCGCCCCGCGCTGGAAGGCGCGAATCACGAAGGTCGGGTCCACCCGGCCCGAACAAGGGACCCGGATCAGGTGGACGGAGGCCGGGTACTCGAGCCGACTGGTTCCCGCGAGGTCGGCCCCCGCGTAGGAGCACCAGCGGCAGGCGAAGCCCACCAGCTTCGGCTGGGCGGTCATAGGCAGATGGCCTCCACTTCCGCAAGGACTTGCTTGCCGCTGAAGCCGTGCAGTCCCATGGCGCCGCTGCGGCAGATCGCCGCGCACGCTCCGCAGCCCTGGCACAGACCGGGGTTGACCGAGGCGACCTTGCGCGCCGCCACGTCGCGGGGCTCAATCGCCTGGTAAGGACATACATGCCGGCAGACAAGGCAGCCCGAGCATCGAGCTTCATCGACCTGGGCCACCAGGGGATCGGCCGCCAGTTCACCGCGGGTCAGCAAGCCAAGAGCCTTGGCCGCCGCCGCCGACGCCTGGGCGACCGTCTCGGCAACGTCCCGGGGCGCCTGAGCGGCTCCGGCCAGGAAGATACCCCGGGTCATCGTCTCCACCGGGCGGAGCTTGGGATGAGCTTCGCTGTAAAAGCCGTGTTCGTCGACGGCGATCTTGAGGGTCCGGGCCAGGTCCCGGGCGCCTTCCCGCGGCAGGACGGCGGTGGCCAGGACGACCAGGTCGGCCGCCACCTCCACCGTCGTGCCCGAGAGCGTATCCACACCCTCGACCAGCAACCGGCCGTCCTCGGGGTACACGCGCGCGACGCGCCCGCGGAGATACATGGCGCCGGCCTGATCCACCGTCCGCTGGACGAACTCCTCGTAGCCCTTGCCGCCAGCCCGGATATCCATGTAGAAGACGTAAGCCTGGCCGTCCGGCACTTTCTGGCGGTACAGGAAAGCATGTTTTGCCGTATACATGCAGCAGATCTTGGAGCAATATGGTTTGCCCCGGTCGGGGTCGCGCGAACCGGCGCACTGGATGAATACTACTTCCCGGGGGATCTTGCCGTCGGATGGCCGCCGGATGACGCCTCCGGTGGGTCCCGATGACGAGTTCAGGCGCTCGAAAGCCAAGCTGTCGATGACATCCGGGTATTCCCCGTAGCCGTATTCGCCGAACTGAGCGGCAGGCATGACGTCGAAGCCGGTGGCGACCACAATGGCGCCCACCTTCTCCTCCCGGAAACTCTCGGCTTGCTCGAAGTCCACGGCTCCGACCGGGCACACCTTCGCGCATACCTGGCACTTGCGGCCCTGGAAACGCCGGCAGTACTCGCGTCGGATCACCGGGCGGTTGGGGACGGCTTGCGGGAAACTGACCCCGATCGCCTTGCCCATCCCCATCCCGTGCTCAAAGGCAATCGGCGCCGGTGCGGGGCACTTCTCCTGGCAGAGCATGCAGCCGATACACCGGTCCCAGTCGACGAAGGCCGGCCGGCGGGCAATCTTCACCGAGAAGTTGCCCACATATCCGGACACTTCCCGCACCTCACTCCAGGTAAGCAACTCGATGCGCGGGTGGCGGGCCACCTCAGCGGTGCGAGGGGTGAGGATGCAGGATGCGCAATCCAGGGTCGGAAACGTTTCCGAAAGCTGAGCCATCCTCCCGCCGAGGTTGGGCTCCCGTTCGACCACTAACACGGAGTGTCCGGCCTCGGCGATGTCCCAGGCCGCTTGCATGCCCGCGACTCCTCCGCCGATCACCAGCGCCCGCGGATAAACCGACAGGCGGATGGGCTCTAGCGGCTGGTCCCGGCGGACCTTGGCCACCATAGCCGCGACCAGGGCCGCTGCCTTGACGGTGGCCGTCTCGCGGTGGGAATGGACCCAGCTACACTGCTCGCGAAGGTTGGCGATCTGCACCAGGTACGGATTGAGCCCGGCCAAGGCCGCGGCTTCCCGGAAGGTCGCCTCATGCATCGACGGCGAACAAGCCGCGACCACGACGCCGTCGAGCCGCGACGACCGGATGGCCTCCGCGATCTTCTCCTGTCCCGGCTGGGAACAGAAGTACTTGTAGGTCTCGGCATGGACCACGCCCGGTATGGCCCGTGCCCGTGCGGCCACCCGCTCGACGTCGACGGTCGCCGTGATGTTCAGGCCGCAGTGGCAGATGAAGGCGCCGATCCTGGGCAAGTCAAGTCACCTCGGACAGCAGCGATCTTGCGCGCAGCAGCGGGCGGGGGTCCGACATCCCCTCGCTGAAGCGGCCATCCAGCCCCAGCGCGATGGCCAGCAGCTGGGTGAAGTAGGCGACGGGCAGGCCGGTGCGGGCGCGGTCCAAGTTGTAGTTGCAGCTCGGGCAACTGGTAACTACCAGATCGGCTCCCGCCGCCGCCGCCGACCTCAGCACCCGGCCGGCGGCGTCCAGCCGATCGTCGCGCAAGGCCACGAAGGCGCCACAACAATCCGCCTGCAGCGGATAGTCGACCGGCTCAGCCCCCAGAGCACCGAGCAGACCGTGCAAGATGGAAGGGGATTCCGGGTCATCGAACTCCATCTCCCGCTCGGGACGTAGCAGCAGGCATCCGTAATAGGCGGCGACCTTGAGCCCGGTCAGCGGGCGG
>DOZU01000060.1 GCA_003517845.1 Clostridiales bacterium
CCGCCCCTACAATGGCCACGACCGTGATCGTATTTTCGCAGCTCGAGATCACTTCCGGGAGGAGTGGCTTTCATGCAGGGGCGCAAGCTGGAGTTGAAGGTTTCGGGCATGCGCTGCGGGGGATGCGTGGCGGCGGTGAAAGCCGCCGTCGGGCGGATTCCCAAAGTGACCCGGGTCGAGGTGGACCTCGCGACCGGCAAGGTCACCGTATGGGGCGAGGTCGCGGGGGATGCCATCACCGCGGCGGTGGCGGGCGCGGGGTATCAGGCAGAGGTTGTACCTCCGGAGGTCTAGCGGGCCCGCAGGCGGGCAGTCGCGATAACGTCGAGGCCGGCTCGAACGCCCGGTTCAAAGCCCGCAGGTGAGGGTCTCCCCCAGGGCCCGCGCCTGGCGCAGCGCGTCCGCATGGCTGCGGATGGCTCCCCGGGCGTCCACGCCCCGGACCAGTAGTTCTTCGCGATACTCGACATCCAGTGTGTCGAACCAGATCCGCATGGTCTGGCGGCAACCCTGGAAGAGCCGGTCGCCCCGCGTCGCGCCCACGGCGATGAAGGCACCCCGGCGGAGCGGCCGGGCAGGGCACGGGCCCAGGCGCTGCTTCCGGTTCCAGAACAACTGGCAGCGGTCGATGACCGCCTTGAGTTGCGAACTCAGCGCCAGGAAGAACACGGGAGACGCCACCAGCAGGACGTCGGCCGCGTCGAGCCGGGGATAAAGCTCCTGCATGTCGTCATCCAGGGGACAAGGCCCGTGCTTGCAGGCATCGCAGGCCCGACAGCCCCCGATCTCGAGTTCCGCCAGCACGATCTTGTCGGCCGGGTCGGCTCCGGCCGCGGCCATCGCCTCGTCCAGCAGGACTTCCGTGTTGCCGTGCCGGCGCGGGCTGCCGGCCAAGGCCACCAGGCGCGGGCGGCAGGGTGGGTTCAGTTCCGCCATACGCATCGTCTCCCTTGATGAAGATGCCGTCACGGTCAGGGTCACGGCCATACGAGAATCACGTTGGGTTTTCGCGTCACCGCGGGTGCGCGGCGAACCGGCCGGTCCCCATTTCGATTCCCCGAGGATGCCGGCTTTCCTCCCGATGATATGTATGATAGTCGGCCCCGGTCCCGGGCGCACGGTCGCCCAATTTCGGGCAGGCGACCCCCAGGCGCCAGGAATGGGCGGCCTTTGCGGGGAAGGTAGGAGCGGGTTCTCCTGATCGGGAGCAGGGGCGGGTTTGAAACCCGCCCCTACAAGTCACATAAGGAGGCGAGAGAGTTGTTGCAGTGGCTATGGTTGATCCTCATCCTGTTCACCATGATGCCGGTCCTGCGGCAGCGAATGCTCCAGGCCGAACGCATGCGGCTGATGCGGCAGTTCGAGAGGAAGCGGGGGTCGCGCTTCATCAGCATGATCCATCGCCAGGAGGCGCTCGCCTTCTTCGGCGTGCCCCTGTCCCGGTACATCGACATCGAGGACTCGGAACAGGTCCTCCGGGCCATCCGGCTGACGCCGCCCGACATGCCCATCGATATCCTGTTGCACACGCCGGGCGGCCTGGTGCTGGCGGCCGAGCAGATCGCCCGGGCCCTGAACCGCCATCCCGCGAAGGTGACGGTGTTCATCCCGCACTACGCCATGTCCGGGGGGACGCTGATCGCCCTGGCGGCTGACGAAATCGTGATGGACGCCAACGCGGTGATGGGCCCGCTCGATCCCCAGATCGGCAAGTACCCGGCAGTGTCCATCCTCAAGGCGGTCCGCCGCAAGCCCCCCCAGGAGGTCAACGACGAAACGATGATCCTGGCCGACATCGCAGAGAAGGCCGTGCGCCAGGTCCGACAGACGGTGCTGGAGATCGCCACCGACCCCCTGGATGCGGCGCAGGCCGAAACCCTGGCCGACTACCTGACCGAGGGCTACTGGACCCACGATTTCCCCATCACCTGCGAGGAACTCACCCGGCTGGGGCTACCGGTCTGCGATCGGCTGCCGGCCGAGATCTACACCTTGATGGACTACTACCCGCAACCCCCCGGCCGCCGCCCCTCCATCCAGTATATCCCGCTCCCCTACACGCCGGAGGGGCCGATAGGACCGCGCCGTGCCCCTTGACCGGGCTGGTTCACCGTGCTGGGCATCCTTCTTGCATAGCCCCGGGGCAGGCGGGCGAGCGGGGAGCCGCTGCGGCCCCCTGCCCGGTCTCGAGACCGAGGAGGTATGCAGGTTGAGGAAAACGGGAAAGACCTGTCTTTACGGCAGCCATCGCAGCCTTGAACCTGAGGGGTCGCTGCCCCAGCCGGCTTGGCGCATCGACAACACGCCCGTCATCGGCGATGATGAACTCCTGATCCGCGTCGATACCCTCAATGTGGACGCCGCCAGCTTCACGCAGCTCGAGCAGGCGGCGGAAGCGGAGGTCGCCCGGTCGGGCGGGACGATCCCCGAGCGTATGGCCGAGGCCATCCTGGACATCGTCGCGCGGCGCGGCAAGCTCCATAACCCGGTCACGGGCTCCGGGGGCATGCTGCTGGGCACGGTGGAAGAAGTGGGGAAGGCCCACCCGGCGGCCGCTTCCTTGCGGCCGGGGACGCGCATCGCCACCCTGGTATCCCTGTCGCTCACCCCACTCAAGCTGGAGCGCATAAAGGGCATCAACCTCGACCGCGACCAGGTGGAGGTGGAGGGCAGGGCGGTGCTGTTCGCTTCCGGCATATACGCCGCCATCGCCCCCGATCTGCCGGAAACGCTTGCCCTGGCGGTGCTCGACGTGGCGGGCGCGCCGGCCCAGACTGCTCACCTGGTTCGGCCGGGCGACCGCGTGCTGATCATCGGCGCCGGTGGCAAGTCGGGCCTGCTGTGCCTCCACGAGGCTAGAAAGCGGGCGGGAGTCACCGGCAAGGTGTACGCCATGGCCCATTCGCCGGCGTCGGCGGAGCGGGCCGCCTCGCTAGGATTGGCAGATGCCGTGTTCACCGCCGATGCGGGCCGGCCGCTGGAGGCGTTGGCCGCTTTCCAACAAGCCGCGGGAGGGCAGGCGGCGGACGTCACCATCAACTGCGTCAACGTCGCCGGCACGGAGATGACCTCGATCATGGGCACCCGTGACGGAGGGACGGTGTACTTCTTCAGCATGGCGACCAGCTTCACCGCGGCAGCGCTGGGGGCGGAGGGCATCGGCCGCGACGTCCAGATGATCATCGGCAACGGGTATACGCGCGGGCATGATCGCACGGCCCTGGCTTGCCTGCAGGAGAATGCCCGGCTGCGCGCCATCTTCGAGGCGTGGTTTGTATGACCGGCCCGGGGTAGGGAGGCCGGCGCCGGGCGATTTGTATCGCGCGGCGGTCGGGGATGGCGCCAGGAGCCTGGCGGTCGTCGGCACCGCCCGGGGGGTCGGCAAGACCAGCACTTTTAACTGCCTCGTGTCCCAGGCCCAGGCGGCCGGAGTACGCGTGGGACTGATGGCGAGCGGCCGGGAAGGCGAGGAAGTGGACGGCGCCGGTCACGACGACCACTTGGCGGTGCACGCTCCCCGGGGCAGCCTGGTGGCGACGGCCGCGGAAGCACTTCGCCGGAGCGAGGCTTATCTCGAAGTCCTGGACGTACTGAACCACACCGGACCGCTCGGACAGATCGTCCTGGCCCGGGTGTGCGAGCCCGGTCGCCTCCTCCTGGCAGGGCCGCCAACCGTCCGGGCGCTGCGGGAAGCGGTCGGCCGGCTGAACGCGCTGGGCGCCGATCTGGTCCTCGTTGACGGGTCGCTCGACCGGGTGGCGTCCGCCGCCCCCCTGGTCACCGGCGGTACGGTGGTCGCGACCGGGGCCGCGGTGGGTGGCGGGCTGCGCGAGGTCGCGGACCGGACGCGGTTGCTCCTCGAGTTCCTCCGGCTCCCCCGAGTGGAGGACCGTCGACTGCAGCATGCCGCCGGTCGCGCGGTGCGGCAGTGGCGCGTCGCGGTCGTGCATGATGACTACCGGGTGGCACCGCTCAGCTTGCGGACCGCGCTGGGGAGCGCCGGGACCATCGCCGGGGCGATCGAGGAAGGGGCGCGGGCATTGGTAGTCGCAGGCGCCCTGGCGGAAGGCGTTTTGGAGGCGATGGCCGGGCTCGGCCGGCGGCAGCCCGGGTTGCAGGTGGTCGTCCCCAACGGCACCCATGTCTTCGCCGGCAGCCGGGCCTGGGCGAGGTTCGGGCGGGCGGGGGGGAAGATCACCGTCCTGCAGTCCATAGCGGTGCGAGCGGTGACGCTGAACCCGTTCGGCCCGGAGGGGATAGCCCTCGACCCCGACCAGCTGCTGGAAGAAATCGGCCGACTGGCGAGACCCCTGCCCGTATTCGACCTG
>DOZU01000149.1 GCA_003517845.1 Clostridiales bacterium
GCGATGATGGGGGCCATGCTGACCGAGGCGGTGAGGGGCTGCCGGGGCAGGCTGACGGCGGTGAGTTCGGAGACGAGGATCATGGCCGCGAACACCAGCATCCCCGGCGCTTCCCCCCGGGGCATGCCCACCACCGCCAGCAGGGCCGCGCCCGCCGCCGCCACCGCCCAGAAAAAACCGGACGCCATCGCCTGCTGCCTGCTCTGATCAGCCATGGTCTCCCCCGCCGCCTCGGCCGGCGCCCCTCGACGAACAGATTCCAGACCGGCAGCGGGGTTCAACCGCCCGACTTATTACCCGACCTGCAAACTCGCCCCACCGGCCAATACCAGCGCCAACAGAGCCAGAAGTGCCCTCAACAGGCGTGCCATCCTGAACCGTCCCCCATTTCCGCTTGAGATTCGGCCGCTTCCGCTGATTGCGGCCGGCCGCTCCGCTCGGCTGGGGACCGCTCACCTGCCGGGTAATCGGGTTATCGTGGAGAAGCCGCCAGTCTGGAATGGGTTTTCTCGCCCTCACCGATCTCCGTCCTCGTTCCGCCTCACCCTTCCCGGGTCCTGCTGGCCGGGCGGGCCGGCCGTCCTTTCGGTGCTGCCGGAACTATCTTCCGCGGGCGGGCGCTGCCCTCTGGCCAGGCGGCGGTTCACCGCGTCCAGCGCCGCCCGAACGATCGCCTCCCGCTCATCCCCGCGCACCAGGCAGCAGCCAACGAGGATCTGCTCGCCGTCTCGTCCCAGCACGCTGACGCTCACCAGCGCCACTGCCCGCTGGCCGACCTGGCACAAAGTAGCATCTTCCAGGACCACGGCATCGCCGACCCGGAAGCGCTGCTCGAGGGCGGCGAAGGTCGCGGCCGCCGGCAGATGCCGCCGGTTGGTGGTGGACGCCGGGCCCTCCGCCTCGCCCACGAGCGACTGGCCATCCCATTCGAGTTCCACCCGGCAGAGCGCCCGGACGCCCTCCACGCCGAGCTGTACTCCCTTGAGTCTCAGGCGTCCCTCGGCGGAGCCTTCGCCGGGCCCGCGGAGATGGGCGACACTGACCCGCTTGTGGTCGACATTCACGCCGAACTGGGCGGCCAAAGCCGACTCCACGTCGCGCACGATCTGCTTGGCGCCCCGCCCGGGGCCAGCCAACACGTGAATTTCATCGATCTCGCCCGAGGGCGCGACCACCACTTGAGCGGCCAACACGCCCCGAATCTGCCGCAGGATGCTCTCATATGCGGCGATATCGGCGGTCCGGGCCATATTGCCGGCCTCCTCTCGCCGTCCTCCATTGTTTCGCCATCCCCCGGGCAGATCCTTCCAGACCGGTGGCAGTCTTGGCGAAAGGGCGGGGGAGCCGGCGACACCAAGCGACGCCGTTCGTCACCACTGCAGCAGCCGGCGCTCTCCCGTGAGTCCGCGGACCGCGGTGGCGTCCTGCACGACCTCCAGTACACCCCGGTAATCCCCGGCGCCATCGCGGAGGGCGCGGTAACGGATGTGGACGAATTTGCCGCCGCGCTCGATCCAGAACTCGGCCTGGTCCCGGGTGCCATCGCGGAACGCTTCGAGGATTTTCTGGACCACGTGTACGCTGTCGGGGGGATGGCACTTCTGCACTTTGCGGCCGATCACGCCGGGACTCCGCGGGAAGATGCGATCGCCCTCAGAGTAGAAGCACACCACGTCCTGTTCGTCGACGAAGGTGAGGTCCACGGGGAGGTGCGAGAACAACAGGCCGAGTTGTCCCGCGGTCAGCGCTCCCGCGCCCAGCGGGATGGTGGAAGGGCCGGCGGCCGGCGCGATGGCGACGGCCGGTTCCCCGGCCGGGGTGACCAGGGCGTATCCGAACTCGCCCTCGCCAGAGCGGACGGCAGCCCAGTCGGCGGGGGCGAAAAGGGTGAGGCACATCGGGAACAAGATCTTCTCTTCCTTGAAGAACATGTCTTCTACCCGGCCCAGCAGGTCGCGCAGCACCGGCGCCGCCGCCTTGAGGTCGCCGGCCTCCAAAGCCGCCCGCACCCGCTTGAACGAGTCGCGGATCTCGTCGTGCACCGCCCACATGACCTGGGGCGGCGCATCGACGCCATGGCGTTCGAGCACGGGGAAGAGCTGGTATTCCTTGCGCCGGTAATGCCGCTCGACCTCGGCCAGCTTCTCGACGCCTTGCCGTAACTCGGCCAGGTGCTCGCGGAGCGCCGGATCCTCCAGGCGCGCGCGGAGGTCGGCCGCGACGGCGGCCAGCGCGGCGTTCTCGGCGCGCAAGGTGTGCACGGGATGGCCGGGAGGGACGGACATCGCCGGCTGGGCCTCCAGGGAGCGGCGGAACAACTCGGCATGCACGTCACATAGCCGCTTGATCTCGGCCACGGGCAGCCCTTCCATCACGAGTTGTTGCTCCATTTCCGCTATTTCCCGGGGGCTGACATCGCCCACCACTTCCGCAAAGCGCCGGGTCAGTTCGGAAAAGTCGCCGCCGGCATGCAGTTCCCGGATGATCTGCTTGAGAGCTTCGAGTCTGCCGGCCCGGTCGGTCGTCGCCGGCAACTCCCGAGCCGCGCCTCGTCCGGCAACGACCTGGTTCAGCGTGGCCAACAGCACTTGAAGATCCACTTTTCCCTGTCGAGCCGCGGTCTCGAGGGTGGCAACCCGGCCAAGCGTACGGCGCAGCATGGGATTGCGCAGCCGGGCGAAGCTCGGCGACAATTCCGCCAGCGTGTCGATCAGGAACGGATACTGCTCGAGCAGCGGACCGATGGGGGTCTTGCCTTCAATCTTCATGCTCACCCTCCTCGCCGTCTCCTTCCAGGACTGTCTCGGCCAAAGCCCACAATCCACCGTACACCAGCGTGTGTCCTCCCAGCACCACCGGGATGGGAGCCTGGCAGGCAGCCCGGGTCAGTTCCCGCACCAGGGGATGGATGATGCGATCGGACTGACCCAGGTCGGAGTGAAACCGGTCGGCCTCGCCGATCCCGGGTGCGAGCTGGGCCAGGACGGGTCGAGTGTCGAACAGCACGCCGTGGCAGACTCGAGACAGGAAGGTGAAGAACTCGGCCGGCCCCAGCCGCTCGATGATCAGACCGGTCAGCGATACCACTTCCCCGCGTTCGAGCCGCCCCAGCGCTTTCATCCCCCGCTCTTCGGAGAAGACCCGCACCCTCACCTGAAAGTGCTGGTTCAGGAAGGCGACCACCACCGGACTCACCCGGCCTATCAGCCCCAGCTCGGCACCCTTCACTCCCAGCAAGCGCCGAAAGCCCTCCACCCGGGCGAGATCCAACCCGAGTTCTCGCAGCCCAGCCCGCGCCCGCGGCCCCACGCGCGGCAGGAGCGACATGACCATCAGATCGGCGGGCGTGTCGAGGTCGAAGTTGATCCATGCCGAGTTGGGGAGGAGGATGCGATGCAGCCCGGCCTCCATGAGCAAATGACCGAGGAAGTTGTCGTCGCGTGGCGGCTGGATGCGGTCGATGGCGCAGGCGGGCGTGAACCCGATGATGTCCGCCGACTGAGCGTTGTTCACGACCACTATGTTCTTGCGTTCCTTGAGCAAGGAAGCAAGGCTCGCGAGTTCCCTGGGCTGCGCGAGCGGCGCGGATGCCCCCCCCATGCAGATGACGTTGGTCAGTCCCCGCTCGCGAATCAGCGCCTGCAGGGTGCGGCCGAAGTGGAAGGGACCCGGTGGCGATGTCACTACCGGGACGGCCATTTCCTTGGCCCGAGCGGCCAGATCGGGGTAGTTCGTGACCAACAGCGTCCGATCGATCTCCGGCACCCGGGCGAGCTTCTCGAGATTGTCGAGGACTACCAGCTTGCGCAATTCGGCCAGCACTTGATCGGGGCCGGGACGAGGCTTACCTCCTTCGAAGAGGATCGCCGTCACCGGCTCGGAGGGGATTTCGGCCCGCTGCACTGGCATGGGAGTTGGTCAGCGCCACTCGGGGACGATCAGACCGTAAGCGCCATCCTTTCGCCGGTAGACGACGTTGATGCTGTCGCCGTCCGCATTGGCGAACACGAAGAAATCATGGCCGAGCAGGTTCATCTGGAGCAGCGCCTCTTCCACGGTCATGGGCTTGATGGCGAAACGTTTGACCTTGACGACCTGATCATCCGGCTCCGGGGCGGCCGGCACTTCATCGGGCAGCGTCACCTTGCGCCCGTGGCGGTTGAGGCGGGTCTTGTACTTGCGGATCTGGCGTTCGAGTTTCTCGACTACCAGGTCCACCGAGCTGAACATGTCGCCGGCTGCCTCTTCCCCTCGCAAGATGATGCCGTCGAGGGCCATGGTCACCTCGATGATGTGGCGGTCGCGCTCGATGGCCAGCGTGACCTGGCAACCCAGGCCATCCTCGAAGTAACGTTCGAGTCGGCCCACTTTCTTCCTCACATACTGCCGGAGTTCCGGGGTAATCTCGAGGTTCTTACCGCTGATGCGGATCTCCACCTCGCTTCACCTCTCTCCATCGCTTGACGATCGCCTTCACCAGCCAATATTCCCTTGCCGCGGCAGGAATCCTTCGGAAGTCAAGACCCCCGGGCCGATTCGCCCGGGGGTCCGGTGGGATACAATATGCCTGGTAGTTTGCCGTCAGTTAGAGGTGGGGCGGTTTACGTTCGACGCCTGAGGACCGCGCGCCCCGTCGACGATCTCAAAGGAGACCTCGTCTCCTTCGTTGAGGGTCTTGAAACCCTCCATCTGGATGGCAGAAAAGTGAACAAACACATCTCCCCCGCCGTCCTCGCGCTCGATGAAGCCGTACCCCTTCTCCGGGTTGAACCATTTTACGCGACCGAGCATTTCTTGCCATTCCTCCTGCCCTTGACAGTACTACGCCGCGCCCTTCGGGCACCGCACAGGCTGAATATAGCATGCCTTCTGGCGGCTGTCAACGTGAGGAAGCGCAGCATGTGAGGAAACGCAGCACCGACCCGACCCGCGTATTCTTGCTCGAGGCAGGTGTACGTGGTAAAGTGACAGCGAGTCGCAGTCCAAAGCCAGGAAGGGGTAGCCCCGATGCTGGTGCGCGAGCGGCTCGAGCAATGGCGCGAGTTCAACCGTTGGGAGCGGGAGTACGGGGATCCGCCCGCTGCGGCAGATGCCCTGATCCGTTGGTACTCGGAAGCCTGGGATCTCTCACAACGGCATTCGCCCGGTTGGCGGGAAGAGGGCGTCGACATGGCCAAGATGATTCATTTGCGCCGCGTTCGCGAGGCTTTCGCGCGGTTGGGGAATGGCGTCCTTGCGCCTTGATGAGGCATTGCTCGAAGTGGTGGGTTTTCTTGAGGACCGGAAGGTCCCGTACATGGTTATCGGCGGATTCGCCAATCTCTTCTGGGGGCGCTCCCGGCTGACGCGGGACCTTGACCTGACGGTGAGCCTTCCCGAGGAGCGGCTGGCACCCCTGGTGGAGGACTTGCGCCAGCGGTTCACTGTCCTCCCTTCCGACCCGCTAGAGTTCGTGCGCCGGCACAGCATTCTTCCTATGCAGGTCGGTGAGGTTCGTGTCGACCTCGCCCGCGCCGGACTGCCCTATGAGGAGGGGGCAATTCGCCGGGCGCGGCCAGTGGACGTCGCCGGACGGTCCATCAAGGTGTGTTCGCCGGAGGACTTGATCATCCACAAGATCATATCCGACCGGCCGCAGGACCGGGAAGATGTGCGGGAGATTGTGCGACGGCAGGGTGAAAACCTGGATCGGCGCTACCTTGATCCGATCGTGGAGGAGTTCAGCCGAGTGCTTGAGCGACCGGACATCCTCGCATTCTATGAGCAGTGTCTTGGTCCTGTCGACGAGCGCAACCCGAGTTCCGGTCTCTGACCGGTCGGACCCTGAAGTCACCACTTTTCGTCAACTCCGCCGACACCCTTCCCCCCCTGGGGACCGCCCGACCTGTTGGCATTGGGGATAAGTCTGTTGATAACCGGTGCTGGAAGGGTCGCTCCTGGGGATAAACTTGGGGAATGTCGGAGGACGCCGAACCTGGCGGGCGGGATGTCGAACGGCGACCGGGGTTCGGCCGGGAGCAGCGGTCCGCCCCCGGACCGCCACGACCGCCACGTGAACCCGCAAGGCTCCCGCCCTGATCAACGCGAAAGCGCACCCGGCGGCGGTGGCCCCTGTGGTCAAGACGTCATCCACCAGCAGGACCCGACGCCCCCCCACCTCGTCGGGGTTCGCCTCAAAGGCGCCGGCCAGATTGGCCAGGCGTCGCGCTCGAGTCAGGCTCGCCTGGGGCGGGGTGCTGCGCGTTCGGGCGAGCGAATGCTGGCGGTGCGGCACGTCGAGGACTTGGGCCACCTGGCAAGCGAGCAGGGCTGCCGGGTTGAAGCCTCGCCGGCGCAGGCGGAGAGGATGGGCGGGTACCGGCACGACCACCTGGAAGCCTCGACCCGGCGCCAGTCCAAAGCCGCGGCCGTCGAGCCAAGGTAGAAACTGCTGCGCCGCCACCTCTCGGCCCAGACGCTGGCCGAGCGGCCGGGCCAGGTGGGTCTCGCGCCGGTATTTCAGGCGGCCGACCGCGCGGCGGAGACGTCCTCGGTATACGCCAAGACCCCGGGCCAGGTAGAAAGAGGACGGCGAGACGAGACAATCGCGGCAGAGCGCGGGGGCGGGCAGCACCAGGTCGTTCCCGCGTCTCGGCGACGCGGCGGCCAACGGTCGACTGCAGCGGGCGCACCGGTTCCCGGTGAACCACGAGATGTCCAGGCTGCACAGGCGGCATAGCCCGGACGAGGGGATGGGACAGAGCGGGCAGCCGGAAGGGGGATAGACCAGATCGATCAGTCCCCGCAGGAGGTTCACCTGCGGGGGGCCGCCAGCCTGCCGGCCAGGCGAGAGAAACGCTGGTCAACGCGGGAATTGCGGACCGCGATGCCCAGGGCCTTGCGGGTTCCGACCAACGTCACCAACCGACGGGCCCGGGTTATGCCGGTATACAGGAGATTACGTTGCAGCATCACGTAGTGTTGGGTGGACACCGGCATCACCACCGCGGGGTATTCGCTGCCCTGGCTCTTGTGAACGGATATCGCATAGGCCAGCACTAGTTCCTCGAGGTCGGCCCGATCGTAACGGATCTCCCGGGGACCAGTCGCATCGGGGAAACTGACCGTCAGTTCCCCCGAGTCCAAGTCGACCACGACGATCTGCCCGATGTCGCCGTTGAAGACGCCTTTCTCGTAGTCGTTCCGGATCTGCATTACCTTGTCTTGCAGCCGGTAAGTCGTGCCTCCCTGGGTCAACTCGGGGTGGCCGGCCTGCCGGCAATTGAGGACCCTCTGAAGCTCCTGGTTCAGATGGTCCACGCCGATGAGCGTCCGGCGCATAGGCGTGATCACCTGGATATCGGACATGGGATCGAGTCCGAAACGGGCCGGCAATCGCTCGGAACACAGGGTGATGAGTTCCTCGAGGATCGCCTCGGGCGCGTCCCGCTCGACGAAGAAGAAATCACCGTCCCGTGCGTTCAAGAGGGGCATCTCTCCCCGGTTGACCCGGTGGGCGTTCACGACGATCAAGCTCTCCCGCGCCTGGCGGAAGATGTGGGTCAGGGTCGCGACCGGCACCGTGCCGGAACGGATGATGTCCCGCAAAGCATTCCCCGGACCGACCGGCGGCAACTGGTCCGCGTCACCCACCAGCACCAGCCTGGTTCCCGGTCGCAATGCCTGCAACAGATGATCGAAGAGGGGCAGATCGACCATCGATACTTCATCGACGATGACGGCCTGAGCGTCAAGCGGATCGTCGGCGTCGCGCCCGAAGTGAAGGGTCAGGGTATCGGGAGAATAAGCGTACTCGAGCAACCGGTGGATGGTGCGGGCTTCGCGGCCCGTGGCCTCGGCCAACCGCTTGGCTGCTCGCCCGGTTGGAGCAGCGAGCACCGCCCGCAGGCCCGCTCCCTCGAACAACTTCAGCAAGCAGTTGACGCAGGTGGTCTTGCCCGTGCCGGGACCGCCGGTGATCACCGCTACCCCCGAGGTGAAGGCGAGTTCGACGGCGTCCGCTTGCTCGGGACCCAGGTGCTGACCTTCCGCCCCCGTCAGCCGCTGGATCTCGCCCCGGATGGTCTCGGGGTCGTCAAGGCCGGAACACTCAGCTAGCAGGGTGGTCAGGGAGTCCGCTACCCCCCGCTCCGCCTCGTACAGATGTCCCAGGTACACCGCGGCGGGCGTGGGGTCGTCCCCGGTCGGCCAGGGGTTATGGGCCGTCTCCTCGATGACCACGCCTGCATCATCGGCCATGGCGGCCAGCGTGCTATCGACATGCAAGTTGTCGATGCCCAGCGTGGAGCAAGTCTGCTCCACAAGGGCATCCCTTGGCAGGTAGACATGGCCCTCGGCGGAGGCTTCGCTCAGCACGTAGCGCAATCCCGCCCGTACCCGATAAACCGAGGTGGGCTCCACGCCGAGGTTCGCGGCCAGCCGGTCCGCGGTGCGAAAGCCGATGCCGTTGACTTCATCGGCCAAACGGTACGGGTTCTCACGGACTACGCTGACCGTACGTCGGCCGTAATGCCGGTAGATCCGACCGGCAAAGCCCGGCGTCACCCCATGGGACTGCAGGAAGATCATGATGTCGCGCGTATCCCGGTGTTCGGCCATGGCCCGGGTAATCGCTTCCGCCCGGACCGAACCGATCCCCTCGATCTGGGTAAGCCGTTCGGGGGAAGACTCGACCACGGTCAGAGCATCCACGCCGAAAGCCTGAACAATGCGGCGGGCGGTCACCGGCCCCACTCCCCGGACCGCTCCCGAAGCGAGATAACGCTCGATGCCCTCCGCGGTAGTGGGAGCGAGCAACTCATGCGCCTGAACTTTGAACTGCCGGCCGTATTCGGGGTGGACGACCCACTCGCCCAGGATGCGCAAAGACTCGCCCACGGCCAGCACGGGAAAGTACCCGACGATCGTGACCGCACCCGGTTGGGTTCGAGCCTGCCGCCGGCCGCTACCCGAAAGCGGGGCGGGCATCAGCCGGGCTACGGCATAATGACTGCTGGGGTTGTGATAGGTTATCCGTTCCACGATCCCCTGGAGGGTCTCGGACACGCATGAACCTCCCCCGGGCCCGGCCGGCGCTCCCGCTTCCGATTTCTACCGCTCGCCGAAGTTCTCCTCCCCTTGGGGCGCACGCATCCCTGAGAGGCAGCGAATGGCCCGGAGGAGAGCGCGCCAGTCTTCACGGCCGCCGCAGCGCACCACGAGGAGTCGGGAAGCCGGACGCTCGCGGCGGGCCTCCTCGATGAGCAGCGAGTCGGGGAGTCCCTGCGTTACCACCCGCAGCTCCGGATATCGCCGCTGCAGTCGCTCGAGGATCATCGGCGTGTCTCCGACTTCCCCGGTGGCCACGACCGTCAAGTCCAAGCCGCCTTCTCCTGTCAGATGGTATGCCTCTCTGACCAGCCCCTCCAGCCAGGCGGAGGCATCTTCCGTCCAGATGATCACGCCAAGCCGCGCCCGCGCCCGTCGCGGGCCGGCGGGCCAGCCGCGGGCCGACAGCCCCAAGCCGATGACCAGGGCTGCCATCAACCCCAGGAGCAGGATCGGCGGCAACCAGGCCGGCATGGTCAAACGGGCCCGCCTCCTCTCCCCGTCCCAGGATATGAGTCGGGGGGCGGGAGAGGCTACCGTCCGCCGGCGGCTTGCTCTCCGCCGGCCAAGCGCCGAAGCGCATCCACCCGGTCCAGTCGCTCCCACGGCAAGTCGAGGTCGGACCTCCCGAAGTGACCGTAGCATGCCGTTGGCCGGTATATGGGCCGCCACAACTGGAGATCGCGGATGATCCCGCCGGGCCTGAGGTCAAACACCTTCCTGATCAGCCTGCCGATTTCGGTATCGGGCAGACGTCCCGTGCCGAAACTGTCCCCTTCCACCGTCACCGGTTCCGCCACGCCGATCACATAGGCCAACCTCAACTCGAAAGCATCAGCGAGGCCCGCGGCAACAACATTCTTCGCCACCCAGCGAGCCGCGTAGGCTCCGGAGCGATCCACTTTGGTGGGATCCTTGCCGGAGAAGCAGCCTCCGCCGTGCCGGGCATAGCCCCCATAGGTGTCCACAATGATCTTCCGGCCGGTGAGGCCGGTGTCCGCCATGGGCCCGCCGGTTTCGAAGCGGCCCGTGGGATTGATCAGAATGCGGGTTCTCGCGTCCAGCAGGTGTGCGGGGACCACGGGCTTGACCACGGCCTCGATGACTTCCTCGCGACGCTCGGCCAGGTCTACCTCAGGCGAATGTTGGGCCGAGATCACCACCGTGTCCGCACGCTGCGGTTGGCGGCCGCGATACTCGATGCTCACCTGAGTCTTGCCGTCAGGACGGAGATAAGGCAGCAGCTTGGTCTTGCGGACTTCGGCCAGCCGGCGGGCAAGGCGGTGAGCCAAGACTATGGGGAGCGGCATCAGTTCCGGCGTCTCCCGGCAGGCAAACCCGAACATCATGCCCTGATCCCCCGCGCCGAGTCGGCTCATGGCATCCTCGCCTGCAACCGCGCTTTCCTTCGTTTCCAGCGACCGGTCCACGCCCATAGCGATGTCCGGCGACTGGGGTTCGATGGCCGTCAACACCGCACAGGTGTCGCCGTCGAAACCGTACTTGGCTCGGTCGTAACCGATAGCGGTCACCGTATCCCTGATCACCCGCCGAATGTCCGCCCAGGCCGTAGTGGTGATTTCACCCGCCACCATCACCAGGCCCCGCGTGATCAGCGTCTCGCAGGCCACCCGGGCGTCGGGGTCCTCGGCCAAGATGACGTCCAGGATGGCATCGGAGATCTGGTCGGCCATCTTGTCCGGATGTCCTTCAGTGACCGACTCCGACGTGAAGATACGCTGTCCTTCCACGATCACACCTCCCCCTCCAAGTGGTGCCGCTCACGGAGGATGGCGGAGACCCGGGCGGTGAGTTCCATCGCCCAGGTCGCGGCATCCTCATCCAGCGAAGCCAAGCCGCAGGAGGGGGTGACCAGGGA
>DOZU01000180.1 GCA_003517845.1 Clostridiales bacterium
CCTGTTTGAACTGGGCGGGATCGACATCCACCGCCGGGAGGTTTAGCTGCAGCTTGCGGTGTACCGAGATCTGGCGGATGGCCATCTCGCCGGTGAAGATGACGCAAATCTCCTCGAGCAACGCATTCAGGTCGATGGGGGTCGCGGCCAATTGGGGCGATCGTGACATCTGCAAGAGATCCCGGGTGATGCCTTCGATACGATCGATCTCGCCCAGGATTATCTCAAGGTGCCGGCCGGTCACCTCCGGTGGCGTCCCGGGCACCATGAGGAGCTGGACTAGCCCGCGAATACAGGTGATGGGATTGCGGATTTCGTGGGCCGCTCCCGCTGCCAACTCCCCGGCCAGCGCCAGCCTCTCCGCATGGAGTAGGCGAGCTTCCAGCCGGTGGCGTTCGGTGACGTCGCGGAACAGGGCAACGCCACCCGCGCCCTCCCCATCCGGGCCGAGCAGCGGCGCGCATATGATCTCCAGCACCCACTCCGTGCGGGAACCCCTCACCCTGAGCGTCGCCATGGTACGCTCTTTTCCCGGGGTCGCCGCCTGGAGCAGCATGGCCGCCAGGTGGCGGTAGTCATCCTTCAGACGTTCCAGCGAGTCTCCCGACCGCAGCTGCCAGTCGCCCAGTATCCGCTCAGCCTCGGGATTGAGCACGCGGATGATGCCCTCGCGGTCGACCGCGAGGACGCCGGTGGGTACATTGGTGAGCACGAGGTCGCTCAGGTTCCTGACGGCTATCACCTCGGCCAATCGTTCCCGGGCCTCGTGTAAGAGCCGGGCGTTGTCCAGCGCCAGGGCGGCCTGTTGTCCTAGCACCGCCAGCGTCCGGCGGACCGGTGCGGGCAGGGTGCCCTTCCGGCGATCCCATAGCAGCAACGCCCCCGCGGTCGGCCCGCCATTCGGGAAGGGAATGACGGTCAAGGAGCGGACCCCCGGGGAAGCGAAAGGATTCGGTCGCCCCGCCCGCCGATCCGCCGCGGCATTGGCCGAGGTGACCGGCCGCCCCTCCCCTAACGCGAGGCCCAACAGACCAGAGCGCGCGTCGAGGCTCCAACCGTCGAGGTCGGGCATATCCCAGCGGGCGCCACAGTGAGTCGCGCGCACCTCCAGCCGGTCGCCGCCCGCATCCGCCAGCAGCAAGGCGGCAGCTTGTCCGGCCACCCTCGCCGCCGTCCGGCACACCAGGTTCTGCGTCTCTTCGGGATCCAACCCCGTCCCCGTGCCCAGCACCTGTGCCATCTCATAGAGCGAGGCTGCCCCGTGATCGGCGGGGAATAGCTGCGTGACCAGCGCGAACACATCGCCAGCTCGGTTACGACCGTCGTCGGCGGACCGGTCGCCCACATACCGCTGCAAGCGGTCTAGCACTGCCTCAGCGTGGGCGGTATGGCCGGCCGCCTCCGGGAACCCCGGACCTGGACAGCTCATGAGCTGTCGGAGGGCCGTCACCGCCAGGGGGCAGAACTGGGTCCCCCGCTTGGCGTCGAGTTCCTCAAGCGCCTGCTCGATGTCGAGACGGGAGCGATGCGGCCGCGTCGAGATCATGCCGTCGAGGGCGTTGGCCACAGACAGGATGCGGGAAGGCAACGGGATGGCGTCTCCGGCCAGGCCGGACGGATAGCCCTGGCCGTCGATCCGCTCGTTGTGGCACAACACGACTTCGGCAACATCCTGCAGCGCGGCGACCGAGGCCACGACGGCGGCTCCTTGGACCGTGGTCTGCCGTACCCTGGCGAGTTCATCGGCGGTCAACCGGCGCGGCTGAGCGATGAGGCTGGCGATCGGCGGGGTCACGCCGATTTCGTGGAGCAGCGCGGCGTAAGCGAGTCGCTCCCGGTCGCGCCGGGACAGCTTGGCTGCCAGACCCATGGCCGTGACATACTGGAACACCCGCTGGCAATGTCCTTGCCGGTCGTGTCCGACCCGCGCCGCTCGCAGCAGTGACCGCACCGCCCGGACCCGGCTCCACCGCGCATACGCGGGGAGTACGGCCCGGCTGGCCGCTACCACCAACAAGCACAGGCCGGCGACGTAGGCCATCCCTCCGACCCGATCGGCTGCCACCAGGGCCAGCGCCATGCCCAGGCTGAGCAGGTGCCAGGGGGCGCTCACCAGGCCGATGTGCAGCCAGGTGCGGAGGAACCGGGCTTGCCGGTCGAGGGCCATCGCGCCGGTCACGAGCAACGAACTGACCAGCAACGACAAGCCGGACCCTCCCGCCAAGCTCAGCCAGGCAGGCGTCCCTCGTTCGACCAGGAAGTGCATCCAGGCGGCGGCCGCGATAGCGGACATCGCGAATATCGAGACGTTCCCCCGGAGGACACGAAAGGGACTGCCCATCGCCAGTCCCGCCGCCAGGCCGCCCAGGGCCTGGGACAGTCCCGCCGCCGCCGTCCCATGGAGATAGCCCGCGGTAAGCGCTATGCCGCTGCCCAGCGATACCCCGTGCCCCGGCCATAGCCTGACCTGGCCGAGTTCCGCCGTGGCCGCGAGCAGCCCGAACAACACGAGACTATCGAGGGCACCCCAGCTAGCGTTCGCAAGTGCGCCCAGCAAGACGCATGCTCCCACGATGGCCAGAATGTAAAGGTACCGTTCGAACGGACCCCGCTCTCGCAACGGGATCATCACCTTTCACTCCGGCCGGCCCACTCAATTTCCCGTCCGCGGGCGCGGGTCAGGATGCCTAGATCCAGGGAAGACCTATGTTAGCGGTGGCCACCGTACCGAGCACGAGCAGCGCCAGCAAGAACCAGAGCACCCTGCGCATCCCTTTCACCTCCCATCAGGCTTGGTCGCCGTGAGTAATTCGATCCGTCGAACCGATCGGACCTCACTTTCGCAACCCGATGTAAACGAGCCGGGGTGCCCTCATCCCCTTCTTCCACGAGTAACTTCCCTGTCAGTGCCAGCGGTCGATCGACATGGTCGAGTGGGG